>JAQCFG010000008.1 GCA_027618255.1 Cyanobacteriota bacterium | reverse complement strand
GGCAGAAAATTCCGTAGATACCCCGTCTGCTTGCAGCGGGGAGTAGGAATTTTCAGGCGGAGTGTCATTGTTTACCATATAGCCTGTTAAGCTAAAAACCATGATTCTAATTTATTTGACTTGTGAAAATGAAACTGAAGCAAAAGCTATTGCCAAACAACTCTTGGACGAAAACCTGATTGCTTGTGCGAATATTTTCCCACAAATTTATTCAATCTACAAATGGCAAGGAAAGATAGAGCAAGCAAGTGAGTCTGTTGCAATACTTAAAACTAAAAAAGAGAATTATTCTAAACTGAAAACAAGAATCCAAGAACTACATAGTTATGATTGTCCGTGTGTAGTTAGTATTCCTGTAGATAAAGTTAACGAAGAATGTCTTAGTTGGTTAATTAACGAACTTTGATCCTGCGACCTTATAAATTACAAAATCAGGTTCAATCAAATCTCCGTTAGGATCAAATATTTTATTTTCGCCAAGAGTCACTGCAATTGATTCTGGGTTTTTATATTTGTTTGCTTTGATTGCTTGAAGTAATAGCATTGTAGCTCTGTAGCTAGTGCCAACATAGCCTGAGCTTTCTTTGTTGTATTTTTGTTTATATCTCTCGCGAATGAAGTCTGGTGCTGGAGCGGTTCCGATGACAAGTGCTCCTTCGGCTGCACCGTCGGCAAGATCAATAAAGGTTTGATGATGAACACCCTCTGCTGCTAAAAATTGAGTTTCAGGAGAAGCATTTTTGAGTTCTTTGATTAAGTAAGCAGCATCATTGTATTCACCAATGAAGAATACTAAGTCTGCTTTTGTTTCAGCAACTTTGTTGGCTGTTGCCCTATGCTCTGTGGTACGAACAGGAATTGCTTGATAAAGTACTATCTCTTTTTCTTGATCCCTCGCCAGTACTCTAACAAATTCTGACGCTACAGAAACACCATAAGCTCTGTCGTTATAAAGTACGGCTACTCTTTTGAATTGGGCGTTTGACATTACATACCTTGCTGCAACATCACCTAGTTGTCTGTCAGTACCAATGGTTCTATATACATAACCTTTGATATCTGTTCTTTCTGTTAGTTTCGGGTTGGTAGAAGCTGGTGAAATCTCTGCAATGCCTGACTGTGAGTATTTCTTAGAGGTTTCTATTGAGATAGCTGAATTCAAGTGGCCAACTACACCAAGAGCGTTTTGAGCGATAACTAAATCAGCTCTTGCTAATCCTTCTGAAACTAAGCCACCATCATCAATTATAAGTGTGCCGATTTTGTGTTTCTCAGGTGCTTCGGTCATGTTGAATTCTTCTACTGCAAAACTGGCACCTTCTACGATGCTGTTGCCAAGTTCCTTGTAAGGACCAGTTAGTGGTGCTGCAATGGCAATATAATGATCACCTTCAATCGTGGCTACTTCTAGTGGTTCTTCAATACTTGTATTCACATTTGTTTGTGGGGTATTTGGGGAATTTATACTAGTTTGCTTTGAACAAGAAAGCAAGCTTGGTGCTAGCCCAACCAATAAAATCAATAATAGTGGCCTAGTAATCAGTTTTTGTATCGTCATCATTATATTTCTAGTATAGCAATTTTCACGACGATTCAGATTCGTGTTATTTTAATGTAATGTCGAACTATAGAGCACATCTTCGTAAAATGAAACATCAAATCAATTCTGATAATTCAATTGACTATCAGCTTCGGATGATTGAAGGTAAAGATGAGACATTGGAGCCGATTAATCAATATATTGGTAAAAAAGTCAAGATTGAATTTCAAGACCAAATTAATTGTGTTGCTTGTGGCAGAAAAACAAACAAGAGTTTTGGACAGGGTTATTGTTTTCCTTGTTTGCAAAATCTTGCAGAGTGTGACACTTGCATTATAAAACCAGAGCTTTGCCATTTTGATGAAGGTACTTGTCGCGATAATGATTTTGCACAGTCGCATTGCAATATTAATCATTCAATTTATCTAGCGCTCACTAGTGGAATCAAGATTGGTGTTACTCGGCAAATGCAAGAAAAAACTAGATGGGTAGATCAAGGTGCAGTGCAAGCATTGCGAGTGATGACTTTGAGACGCCGTTATCATGCTGGTTTGATTGAGGCTGAACTTGCTAAAGAAATGCAAGACAAAACTAATTGGCAAAAAATGCTTAAAAATAATATAGATCATAGAGATCTTGAAGTAGAAAAAATAAATGTGCTTGCCAGGGTACGATCCTTTATTGAAGCAGATATTTTTGACGAGGATTTGAGTTATATTTTGGAAGAAGCAGAAGTCTTGTCAGAAAAAACTGAAATCCAACGAATTGAATATCCAGTGATTAGCTATCCTGATAAAGTAAAAAGTTTTAACTTGGATAAGGACCCGGTAGTAGAAGGTACTTTGATCGGTATTAAAGGTCAGTATTGGATAATGGATACTGGGGTTATTAATCTTAGAAAGTATGGTGGTTACTTGGTTTCAGTTGACCTTGGTTAAGGATTGCTTAAGGATAAGTTCCAAAACTGCTTTGGGGATGGACTAAGCTTCATTAGACTTACTGCAAAAGTCGGAATTATCCTTAAAGCAAACGCAACATTCGTTGCGGTTGCTACCTTTTTTAAAGCGACATCACTAGCAAAACGGGGTTTTGCAGGATGTCTATTATTAATATTTTTAAATTCAAGTATCCGGCTAAAGTGCCGATATATATAGCTATATGTCAAGGAGAAACCTGGGCTATGGAGAAAAGAATAATGATACAAAAAACGGTAGATAAGGCCCATGAAGTTGTTGCAAAAGCGGAGAAGATGCCATCTATCTCGCCAATTGCAATTCAATTAATTATGATGGTTGAAGATCCGGCGGTGGGACGACAACAAATTGCCGATACTTTAGGTTTAGATGAAGTACTTGCAGCTAATGTTTTCAAGTATGGTAATTCTGCAGCAGTCGGTGCTAGAAAACCATTCCGTAGTCTTGTTCAAGTTGTTGATTATGTCGGTTTTAATACAATCAAAAACATAGCTTTGTTTGTAGCTGCAAGAAATTCAATCACTGACAAGAAATTATGGTTTCGAACAGTTTTTATTTCAATAGCAACCAAAAGATTTTGTGCAATGTTAGATCAGAGTGTAGACGCTACTGATGAAGCTTATATGCTTGCGTTATTTCATAACCTTGGTAGTTTAGTATTTAAATTATTTTATGAGGAAGAGTTTAAAATATGTCAGGCTGAGCCCGGTATTCATCAAAGACTTGCTTTGGAGACAGAGAAGTTTGGTATCAATCATTTGGAATTGTCTGCTACTTTGTTAAACAAGTGGGGCTTTCCGAGCAATGTTATTCAGCAAATCTTGTTTCAAGTAGATTATCATAGCCACAAATATACTAAAGCAAATGCAATGGTAGAACTGGCTAGACGTATGTATGAAGTTCAAAATGGTGATAATGCTGAAATCAATAAAAATGATTTGCAAAAAGCAATTGCTGCAGATGACTTTACTAAAGTAATGGCAAAACATGGCTTAGATAAATTGGATCTAAGCGTGGATTTTCTATACGGCTTGACGAATGCAGCTGAGTCAAGTTGTAGAGCTTAAGGACACGCTGAAAAACGAAGTTTTTCTAGTCGGGTCCATGATAAAAGGTTGTGACCGTGCAGAGCACGTGTCACATAAGGAGCGAGAAAGTCTATTTTTCAGTGTATCCTTAATAGATGAAGCTTGGTATCCTCTGTGTGACAGACTGGAAATGACAAAGCTTTAAACCCTAGCTATAATAATTAATACCAACAACTCCAACAACAATTAAGCAAGCAAAAAAGATCTTTATGATGCTTGATGGTTCGTTGAAATATAGTATTCCAATTGCAACTATTCCAACTGTACCTAGTCCAGACCACAAAGCATAAGCTAGTCCAATATCAATTTTTTTGAAAGCAAAAGCTGCACAAATCAGGCTCAAGCTAAAGAGCATTACTGTACTAAGGGTGTGATCAAAACGAGTGAACCCTAGTGATAGTTTGAGTTGAACAGTTGCGAGAATTTCTAAAATGATTGCTGAAAATAGTAAAAACCATGACATGTTTATCTCCTTTGTGGATAAATTTTCTTGTTGAATAAAGTCTAAATAAGCTTTATATAAAGTTTAAGAATATTTGATGCGATTAATATATAAAAAGAAAGAAAGCCAATAAAGGCCCGATATATGAAAACGCTAAGTATCTATAAGTTTAGAAATCATAAGTGTGATTTGTGATGATATATACTATATACCCAAATTTTTGGACTTTTAAACCTGCCTTACGAAAATAATTTGGCTTTCATTGAATTAAAAGGAATTAATAGGGAAAGACCCCTGATAATCAGAAAAAGATGCAAAGCTAACCAGAGCCCATGATTACCCCAGTATTGAGGCAATAGTGTTACAGCAAGAGCATACAGCGCAAAAGAAATCATCATCATATCTCTTAAGACCCGAGTATGAGTCAAACCAATATAGATACCATCAAATTGAAAAGCAGCAATCCCAGTAATTGGAATTGCAATAAGCCAAGGCATATATTTCATTGCTTCAATTTTGACTGAATCTAAGTTTGTGAGCAAACTTAATAAGCTCTCGCCAAAGAAAAAATAAACCAAGGCAAACAAAACAGCAAAAGCCAGCCCCATTTGACTTGTTTTTTTGACTGTTTGATTAAATGCTTCAATATTCTTGGCACCAAAAGCCTGCCCAATTAGCGCTTCAGCTGCATTGGCAAAACCATCAAGCGCATAACTAACAAACCAAAATAAATTAAGTAGGACTGTGTTAACAGCAAGCGCCAAATCACTACGGCTTGCAGCTGCAGAAGTAAACCAAGCAAAAGCGATAAATAACAAAACTGTTCTAATAAACAAATCTATGTTGATCTTAAAGAGTCTTGTTAATTTACTCGATTCAAGTACTCCTTTCAAAAAGCTCCAATCAATTTGCCCATGCGTCATTGAGAGTTCTTTTTTGGCTAAAATAAATGCAGCAATGATACTTATAATGAATACGAAATGATGTGAGATCAGGGCCGACCAGGCAGCACCAGCAACTCCCCACTTGAGTCCGAGCACCATATAGATTGCAAGTGGAATATTCAGTGCGTTCATCGCGATACGCAAAACCAATGCGAGCTTAGGACGTTGTACTCCATAAAACCAGCCCAGCATAACGTAGTTGCCAAGAGTTGCAACTGATCCCCAGATTCTGATCCCAAAATATTCTTTAGCAAGTGCTTCGACTTCTTCACTTCCGTTTAGAAAGACATTGAAGGCTAACCAGGAAATTAGTTCTTGGAAAATTATTACGATTATTCCGAGACTAAAAGCTAATAAAAGAGCACGAGCCAAGGATAAATATATTTCTGGATAATTCTGCGCGCCATAGGCTTGAGCTGTTACTCCAGTGGTGCCTTTGCGCAAGAAAGAGAAGCTCCAATAAATACATTGTAGTACCACAACTCCAAGAGCGACTGCTCCGATATAAACGGGACTTGGCATTCTGCCCATTACTGCAATATTGGTTGCACCAATGAGTGGGATGGTGATATTTGCAAGGATGATAGGCCAAGCTAAATTCCAAATACGCTGGTAGTTTATTTGAGTTCGATCCGAATGGCCCATGAGCCCATTCTACCTCGTATTATGTTCCTTCGTGCGGCACTTGTAAATTCGTGTCATTATTTATTTGATGCGCTCAGGCTTACTCAAAAACCCAATATTTGCTTTTTTGACTTCATTGAAACTTACTGTTGTTTGTTTGTTTTTGCTTGCTGTTTTAGTTTTGCTCGGGACTATTGATCAAGTTGAATATGGTCTTTATTTAGCTCAACAGCGTTACTTTAATTCTTGGTTTGTACCTGGTTTATATATTGTACCTGGAGCTCGCTTGGTGATTTGGGTTCTATTTATCAACCTTGTTAGTGTTTTGTGTTTGCGTTTTCGCTATCGCTGGTCCAATCTTGGTTTGATACTGTCTCATACTGGTTTGATTGTACTTATGCTCAGTGCTTTTATGACTTTGCATTTTAGTGAGGAATCATTTATGCAATTGAAGGAAGCTGAGCAAAGCAACGTTGCTTCTGATTATATGCTCTGGGAGCTTGCTGTTTGGAAAGACGGAGAAGAATGGATATTTAAAGAACAAGATCTAAGTGTTGGTAAATTTGTTGTGCTTAGACCTGTTTCGAAACAAAGTTTCGATGTACAGGGCGCTCAAAAAAAGGTAGCAACCGCGCAGAAAGCGCGTGTTGCTCTTGGAGATAAATCCGACTTCCAAAATGAGTCTATTGATGCTCACAAAATCTATATTAGTACTAAATACTTAAACGCTAGATACTTTGATACGCCTTTTGCTGGGCGTATTTTAAAGAACCTTCCTGTTGAAACTGATTTTGAAAAGAACAATAGAGCTGTGACTTTAGTCGTTGATAACAGAGAACTCATACTGGAAGGTCAGCAAGAGAGTATGGCTTTTATGACTATTGACCATGAGCAATATGTTTTTGAATTGAGACGCAAACAATATACTTTGCCTTTTGCAATTCAATTATTGGATGTCCAAAGAGATTTGCATCCTGGTACTCAAACTGCCAAGTCCTATTTAAGCAAGGTGAAACTAGTAGAGGGTGATAGCAAGCGCAAATATACGATTTCGATGAATCAACCCTTCCGTTCCACTGCTTATACTGTCTATCAATCCAGTTATGGCATTGATCTTGATGGTAATGAATTTACAGTGCTTGCTATTGTAAAAAATCATGCAAGGTTGCTTCCTTATATATCCAGTTTGATTATTTCTCTTGGTCTATTTTGGCATTTTGGTTTTGCTTTCTTTACTTATTTAAGGAGGCGAGATGCTTAAATCTAATCAAGCCGTCATCCTGAGCAAAGCCTCAGGATCCAGTCCTTATATAAAAATCTGGACATCGTGTTTTGCAGTCCTCAAGATGGTAGTGGTTCTTTGTATATTGACCTTGCCTGTTGCAGCCAAAGAAATTGACTTGAGTCAATTTGAGAGAATTACAGTCTTGGAGCAAGGGCGTTACAAACCATTAGCAAGTTATGCTCGTAATTTATTATTGCGTTTTTCTGGCCGTTCAAAGATAGCGAAGGTTGATGCGACACAATGGTTTGCTCAGACTGTCTTTGAGCCAGCGAAGGCAACCGATAAAAAGATCTTTTTGATTAATGATCCTGCTTTGCTTGAGGCTTTAGAGATTGAACCGGTTAAACACCGTAAATATAGTTTTGATCAATTAGAAAAGAGCTTTGAGAAGCTTTATAGCTTTACCATTGTTGCTTTAAATAAAGAAGATGCTGATAGAACAGATTTGGACAATGAGTTTATTCGGGTCTATAGTAATTTCAATAGTTATCATCAACTCTTGAATTCATTTAGTATCTTTTTTAATCACAGTGATTTTAATATTGCTCAAACAACTGAGTATCTGGGGATCAAGTCTGGTGAGAATAATCTTTTTGCAATATTGAATGCTTCAAACTTGCTTGAAGAGTGGATGTCTAATTTGGATACCTCTAATGCTAAACAATTGAGCGAAAAAGATAAAGAAGTAGTTCGTTTGGCTCTCGCTTTATATTCTTGGATTGAAACTCATAAGGCTTTTGATGAGCTGTATACACCGATTGTCGAGTTTCAGGTGATTCCTCTTGGACAAGAGACTATGACTATTTGGGACTTGTTGTTGACGGAAGATTCAAATAAACCAGAATTGCTTTTGCTTGACTCTATTTATCAGGCTTATCATTATGCTAATCAAACGCAATTCAATGAATCAATTATCGCTTTTAATACTCTGTTGAAACCGCGTTTGCTTGATAAAAGAATTCATACTGATTTAGAGCTTCTTTATAATAAAATCAATCCATTTGGTAATGCAAAGTTCCTTTATGGCTTGGCTTTTTTATTGATAATGATGAGCTTTGTCTTTTGGCCTGTAGTTTTAAGGCGGCTTTCTCTATTGACGTCATTATGTGGCTTTGCGCTGCACCTGTTTGGACTTGTCTCTAGGGTAATCATTCAAGGTCGTCCCCCAGTGACTAACTTATATGAGACCTTTATATTTGTTGCTTTAATTACTGCGATGATTGGTTTGATTATTTATAAAATAGTAGACAAAAATCTTGGTTTGATTTTGACTAGCTTTGTTGCTTTATTGCTTTTACTTGTTTCAGGCAAGTTTGCTAGTGACGGTGATACCATGCAAGTATTAATTGCCGTACTCGATTCTAATTTCTGGTTATCAACTCATGTAGTTTGTATTAGTATTGGTTATGCTGGAGTCTTTATGGCGGGAATTATTGGGCATGTCTACGTATTACAGAGACTTTTTGCTACTAATGGGGTTTCAGAAGCAGCGAAACGCAGTTATAAATTGATATTGCCAGTTTTGGCTTTTGGACTTTGTTTTAGCTTTCTAGGTACTATGCTTGGCGGGATTTGGGCTGATCAGAGTTGGGGTAGATTCTGGGGCTGGGATCCCAAGGAAAATGGTGCGCTATTGATAGTACTTTGGTCTTCTATCATTTTTCATGCTAGGCTCGCTGGCATGCTCAAAGAGTTTGGTATTGCACTAGCGAGTGTCTTCGCTTGTGTTGTTGTTATAACATCTTGGTTTGGAATTAATTTACTTGGTGTTGGTTTGCATTCATATGGTTTTACCAATGGCTTAGCTACCGCCCTCTATGCTTATTATGCTTTTGAGGTTCTATTTATATTTACTGCATTAGTGCTGCAAGCCCTTGGCTCACGTCAAGGTTGCCAACCAACTCAACAATCTTGATGCCGAAGTTGTCATCAATTGCAACTACTTCACCACGTGCAATTAATTGATTGTGCACATAAAGATCTACTGGTTTGTCACAAGGTCTATCAAGCTCGATAGCTGAGCCACGTGTCAGCGTTAAAATATCTCTCATTGGCATTTCTGATCTGCCAAGCTCAAGAACAAGTTCCATGTTTACATGGCGCATGAAATTAAGGTTGCGACTAGGGTTTACTACATCATCATCATTAGTTGATAGAGTCGTTTCAGGATTGGTTGTGGCTTGATTTTCTGTTGCCGCAGTTGTTTCAGTAGTTACTGGCTCAGTACCGGTTTCTTCTATGCTTATACCTTCTCTAGCTTCAGGTCTTAAACCTACAAGTGTCTGAGCTAAAAATTCTACGAGTTTTGAATTGGCTTCAACTTGAATAACTGCTTCAAGTCCGCTAGTTGTTTTGATTTTGAAGCCCATTCCAATTGAGTCTTCTATTCCAGCTGGAAGTTCAAGACTTGAGCTATCGTTAGCTATTAATGATTTTGAACTAGTTTCTAGAACTTCAAGAACGGCAGCGTCATTGCTCTTCATGAAGAATGCTATTGCTGAATTGAGAACTTCGATGCAAAGTTCAGCAAGAGTTTGTTGATCTTCTTCTTTAAGTTCTGTTTCTGCTGATTCTCCATTGTTTTCTTTAAATATATTAGAAAGGTTGAGTGCATGGATATTACTAATAATTAGTGATAGGGGACCATATCCCTTGATTGAGGCAGAAACTAAAAGAGAGTCGCTTTTGACAATGATTTTGTTACTAGTCATTGAGGAGTCTATTAATCTAGAAAAATTTAATTCTACAGCTTGGCCTAGAAAGTCTGAGATGCTTTTTGAAGCTTCAACTGCCGCTGCTTGTGCGATTTCATTAAATTCATATTCATCGTCTGGGCTCATAAGGTGTCTCCTCATTGTTTTATGCCTCAGCTATATACATCTGACTCTCCATCTTTAAGCTTGATCTATATTATTTGACTTAGACTTAATGGCCGATATTTAAACTACCAATGACTTCGATACGCACCTGATTAATAGACATCCTGCAAAACCCCGTTTTGCTAGTGATGTCGCTTTAAAAAAGGTAGCAACCGCAACGAATGTTGCGTTTGCTTTAAGGATAATTCCGACTTTTGCAGTAAGTCTAATGAAGATACCCCTATGCTCTGCATCGGGGAGCTTCATTGATCTTAAACTACGTAGAAAGCTGTAATAAAGTTAGTCAGTTTGAAAATGATAAAGGCATAAGCGAGCATCTTGTGTAACTGTACAAACTTGGTTCTATCTTTAAGACGAGCAAATCCTGTATAGATTAGCGCAAAGTATAACAAGAGTAGTACCGTTGAGATACTAGCGTGAAAAATGGTAAACATATTCATGGCTGGATTCTGTACTTCTTCTACAACCACTTCTACTGCATGATCTGTAAATTCAATCATGATTAAGAGGATGAAATCTACAATAAAAGCAGAGAGCATCAATGGAACATGCTTTGAAGTGTCTTTGCGGGTCATTAGACCTAGTGCTACTAAGATAACGCTAATTGGTGAAAGAAGTTTGAACATAAGCATATTTTACCATTATAATAATTAGGTTCAGATGGCAAAGCAAATTATTTTAGCTTCAGGATCAGAGACACGCAGGATCATGCTTGAAAAGGCTGGCATTGTGTTTGAAGTGATTAAGCCAGAGATTGATGAGGAAGAGTTGAAAACCAAACTCAGTAAATTGAGTATAAAGGATTTAGGACTGAGCCTTGCTATAGCCAAAGCTCAATCAATATCAGTAAAATATCCAAATGCTATTACAATTGGAGCTGATCAAGTTTGTGAACTAGATGGCAAGATCTTCGATAAGCCGGGTTCTCATGAAAAATGCATCGAGCATCTTAGTTTATTGCGAGGTGAAACTCACACTCAACACTGCTGTGCTTGTGTTTTCAAAGGTGATACCTTAATAGCAGAGATTTATCAAACTGCAAGACTGACAATGAGAGCTTTAACTGATCAAGAAATTGTTGACTATGTAGAACTTGAAAAACCATATCATTCCTGTGGTAGCTATATGTTTGAACGCAATGGTCATACGCTTTTTGAGAAAATTGAAGGTGAGGCAGAGACTATTTTAGGTTTGCCGTTGAAAAAGATTTTAGAACTAGTTAAATAATCAATCCATCATTGTGAGCCCAAAAGACGCGCTCTCATTAACAACATTCTGGGTATAATGTAATTATAGATGCTTGCCCTCTTCAGTTTATTTTTTGTCATTTTATTAAGTATGCTGGTTATCAGAGTAGCTTCTGTTGCACTTGAGCTGACGGGTCTGTCTCCTGATATTGCTGGCTTTCAATCGCTCTCTGCATTTACCGGTGCTGGTTTTACAACTAAAGAATCCGAGACAATACTTACTCATCCGACAAGAAGAAATATCATCAAGATACTTATCCTTGGCGGTAACGCGGGTTTAACAACATCTATTGCTTCATTGATCTTGGCATTCAATGGCAAAGAAACTCAAGATGTCATGGTGATTTTTGCAATTCTATTTGTAGGATTAATTAGTATTATTCTTTTTGTGCGCTCCAAGTTTATTGCTTATGCAATGAAAAAACTCATTATAGATGCGCTTGAGAAATATTCTCATCTGGAAATCTTTGATTACCATGAGATCCTTGGACTCGGTAAGGGTTTTGTTATATCGGCGATCACCATTGAAGAAGATAGTTGGATGCTTGGTAAAGAACTCAAAGACCTTAAACTCGATCGTGAAGGGACTTTGATACTCAGTATTGAAAGGCGTGACGGTAAGAAAAAAAACTTTATGGGAGCACCTAATGGTAAGACCATAATCAATATTGGTGATAGTGTAATTTGCTACGGTAGACCAGAGGCTATCAAGTCACTTACTTATCGAGATAAAAATATTGGTGACGAGGAGCATAAGAAATTAATTCAAGAGTTGAAGAAAGTTGAGAAGGGATAATTAGTGAGGTCAAGCTAAAAATGATACTTAATCGTTTTCTTAACGCTGTATCGTGTTAGATCTGGCTTCGCCAGATACCGTGGGTCATGCTTTGGCATTGATGTATTGGGTGTACCATAACCACGGGAACCTCTCCACCTGAGTCAAGTGGCAGTTGAGGGACGATTTCTTTCTCTGCGCCAGAAACGAAAAAAGAGCCCTCGAGGGGGCTCCTTTTTCGTTTATATGGTGCTGAGGAAAGGAATCGAACCCTCGACCGCCTGATTACAAGTCAGATGCTCTACCAACTGAGCTACCTCAGCACATACTTTGTCTATTTCGCATCTGACTTTCGTCAGACGTCTTTTGTCATTCTGGCACCTTGTCGTTGATTCTCATGTCGAATCTTGACTTATTAGTATCGGTGCCTGGCAACTGAGCTAGCTCAGCACATACTTTGTCTATTTCGCATCTGACTTTCGTCAGACGTCTTTTGTCATTCTGGCACCTTGTCGTTGATTCTCATGTCGAATCTTGACTTATTAGTACCGGTGCCTGGCAACTGAGCTAGCTCAGCACAACTCAAACCATAATACCAGAAAAAATAACTAGTATTTTGCAATAATTCTTAAAAAAAGACTTGTATTACGATTTATCTTTAAGATCACTGATGTAATTAATTCCAGATTGAATATGTTTAGAGACCAGGATATGCCTGTCATTGACGTCTATGACCATGAATTCAGAGCCGTCAGGCATGATTTGACGCTGGATGACTTTGATTTTGTAGAGCTGATCTTCACCACCAAGGTCTATGTTCTTGAGCCCGGGGAATTTTTTGTTGAGAAATTCAGGTATCTTGAATTGTCCGGTTTTAATCCTCGTCGCTAAGAGGTTAAGGAAATACCAGAGGAATAGCAAAAAGCAAACGATGACAAATAGTCTTCTGCCAAGGTCAAGATCAAAATTCTCTGAGCCTACTATTTCCATCTTATTAGCATAAGCGATAAAGTCTAAACGAGCAAGCTCTTAGAACCTATCTTAGGATTGGTTGACCAATTTAAAAATGGCTTGTCTGATATGCAATTCTTTAGGTAGCTCTATTGAGTTGACCAAGTCGTCTATTTGTTTTTGATCAGAGACAAAACTCTGAGCCATCATAGACCAAATATTGCGCTGATAATCAGCTTGCATTTTGATAATTACTTCGGTGCTATCTTCCAGTCGCATACCGACAGAGGCAAAGATTTGTTCAACGCTATCTTTGGTGAAGACTTCAGTGAAATCACAATCGATAATTTTGTCGAGTAAAGCGATGGTATAAATCAAAATCTCATTAGGTGCCGATTCGTTTAACTTAGTATAAAAATCTTTATTTACTTTGATTGTTGCTATCTCTTCCTCGGTGAGTTTTTCAAAGCCATAAGTTGGAGTTGAGATGTTGAATACAAAGCAGCCACCGGGTTTGAGGGCGCAAGCGATACTGGCTAGGAATTTACTTAGGTCAGCAAATAAATGAAAAGTATTGAGTGCGTAAGCCAAGTCAACATTGGAATTGAATTTGTCATTGAGATCTTCAGCGTGTAATTTACAATATTCTGCTTTATCAGCTAGTCGTTTGACTGCTTGTTCAAGCATCGCTTCTGATGGTTCAACTAGTACAAGATTTTTGACTCCGGTCTTGAGAATTACTTCTGAACTAACACCAGTCCCGGCACCAATATCAATTACTAGACCTTCTACGCCATTATGTTTTAAAGGATCAACGAAATTAATCGCTTCAAGTGCGCTTTGCTCATAGATAGGGTCTATTTTCGAGTAGGCTTGAGAGGTTTTACCCTCATTGAATGGGTTTTGGTCATTAGTGCTTTGAGGGTTAATCAGCGTCTCCACCTAAGAGATTTAGTTCGGCTTGATTAGTTAGACCAGCTAATTGTGTAATTCGAAGTCCAAAATTATCATCGATAACAACAACTTCACCACGTGCTATGAGTTTATTGTTTGCAAATAAATCTACAGGCTCGCCAGAAAGTCTATCAAGTTCGATAATCGAACCTTTGGTTAATTTGAGAATTTCTTTAAGGTGCATTTCTGATCTACCCAGCTCAACAATTAGACCAAGTCTAATGTCCATCAGCAAATTGAGATTTTTTTTCTCATCTATTTCTTCAGGATTGTGAGAGTTAATTATCTCACTAAAGTCTGCACCAAAAACATCACCAATCGTTGCATCTTTGTTAGTTTTGCTTGGACTTGCAGCTGAAACTATTTTACTTTGGATTAAACTTGTCGGCACTTCTATTTGAACTTTGATGTTCTTTGATTCAGAATGAAGACTTAATGCCAGAGCTATTTTCGGGGCCATTCCCATTTGACCAAGACCAAGCGTCTCTTGGTTATTCGGGTCAATCATTTTGAGTTTTAAACTATTTTGCTGATAGCCAATGTCAATTTGTTTATTGTTGATAAGTACAGTATTGAGAGCTTCAGTAATAGCAGAACTCAATGCTCCGTTCATTGATTCAGTAAATTCAGGATTGGGTTCTTTGGAACCGGTGATGAGACCGGCTATGCTTGCAGCATCATTTTTAAGAAATAAAAGATTGATTGTACCTTCAGCCAATTTTGCTGAAGCAAGAACTAGTTCTTCTTCTGAATGAAGATTTTCGGCACTCGTTTTAGCAGAAACAAAACTATTAAACTGAATATCAATCGTGCTACCTGCAAGATTGGATAATGCAGGTGCAGCCTTGGCACACAAACTGTGTAACAGGCTCGTTAGAGTTGCTTCTTGATTTTTATCAAGGGACATAATTTACTTATGCCACTATTGCCCTAATGGCTTGTTTCGGTTGTTTGGCCTAGGTTGTTTGGATGAGACGGAGAGTGCCGAATGGTCTTATATATAATGGTGGACGATACTGGACTTGAACCAGTGACCCCCTGCATGTCGAGCAGGTGCTCTACCAACTGAGCCAATCGTCCTCGGTCATTCAAGAAGCATAGCTTATTGAATGTGCTTATGGCAGTTCCTGCCTGCAGATGCTTGCTTTGCAAGCTGCCTACGCTTCGCTGCTTCGTTAAGCAAAGTCTTCACCAAAGATGATATCAAAGATAGAGTAAAACACCCTAAAAACTAGCTATTTTATTCCGAATGTAGTGAAAACTCGAGAGCTTGCTCTCGGAGGATTAGACATCCTGCAAAACCCTGTTTTGCAAGTGATGTCGACACAAAAAAGGTCGGAACCATACGAAGTATGTGTTCCGCTAATGGAGATAATTGGTATTTTCGCAGGAAGTCTATTGAATGGAATGACGATCAAAGTTTTGCCGGTCATTTTCAAAGAAAATGATGAATTTGACTTGAAAAACTCGGTTGCTTGCAGTCGAGTAAGTTAAATTCATGGGACAACTTTATTAGAATTTTTGCCTTGTGCTTTACATATTAACTTCTATTATTGTATTATTTAAAGTATCTATACATATTTGGAGTTTGGGAGATCCAAGCTCATATTTGTGTATAGCTACAAATCATGGCCCTTCAAATGGATAGCAGTATAGCTAAGCCAATTTTGCTACAGCAAAATATAGAGAAACAGGCCCCAATGCTTGCCAAGAAAGAGACAATTGATAAATCTGAACTTAGAACTTTTATTGAAGAGCCACTTGTTAAATTTACAACTATTAGTTCAGTAGCTCTGAATTTACTGAGTGCACCAGTTAGATTATTTAGCGATGACAATCCATTGAAAAAAATAATCAATCATATAAGTATGCTCTCTACTAAATTACATCTATTGGCATATTCTGCCGCAGGTTTGTTTTCTGCAACTGAACAGAAAAACCCATTATTGATTTTTTCATATTTAACAGAAGGTCTAGCAGCCGTATTTAAGTTAGGCAATATTTATTTGTTTAGAGGAATTGCAACTGGAATTGATGGCATGGTTGCAGGAATAAAGGATAAAGACAAGAGAAGTCATTATCAATCCTACGCAGAGGGATGGAATCACTCTTGGGGATTGATTAAGGACGTATTCCAGAAAACCCTGGGGCAATTAATTAAAACACCATTGGAGCTTAGAAAAATGGATGGTGACGACCTTGCGATTTTCTCTTCTGGGATTGCCTCCATTGGTGGTCTTTTGGGAATGACAGTGCATGAGAAAATTGGAGCAACAGTTCGAGATATTGCTGGTGTAGGTGGTGATTACGGTCTTGCTAGAATGGATAGTCAAAACGCAAGTAAGTCTGGGTACTTTTATTTGGCTGGAAGTATTTTAGATTATTCTGCAAGAATATTTAATAAGGGCATAGCCAAACTGCTCAACGTTGATAATACTAATGCCTTTGATAAAATCAAAGCAGCCTTTTTAGAGGCAGCTATTGCTTTTGATAAAATTGGGCAATTTTTCTTCCTGAGATACAATCAAGAAAGCGAAACCACTCTTCAACAAGCTCCAACATCAAAACAGAAAACACCAAATTCTAATCAGATACACGCACAATCTCTACACACTGCAATGGCAGTCTAAGTACTTAAACCTTGCCGTCTTCGCCTTGCTACGACGCGCCTACACGAGTCAAAGCTAGCTCTTTATCAAACTTTTGTTGTGGTTTATTCTGTTCATCTACCAGCAAAATCTGTGGCTTATAGTTCTTTAATTCTTTTTCATCAATTTGTACATAAGAACAAATGATCACTAAATCACCCTGGCTTACTAAATGAGCAGCAGCACCATTGATACCAATGACACCAGAGCTACGTTCACCTTCAATTACATAAGTAGTTAAGCGATTGCCATTTGTAATATCAAGGATTTGAACTTGTTCATTTTCAAGAAGACCAACGGCATCCATCAAATCTCTATCAATAGTTATACTACCAACATAGTCAAGATCACATTCAGTTACAGTTGCTCTATGAATTTTGGAGCTCAGCATGGTTTTCAACATCTTGCTCTTCTCCCATTTCTTTTTTTGCTAATAAAGCATCTCTTTTTTTGATTCTAACTTTATCAGGCGTAGGTATAATATACACTATTATTGAACGACCGGTCATTTTATCAGGTACACCATCAGCGGTTCCTACTTCCATTAAGTCCTCTAAGAACCTATCAGCTAATGCTTTAGCTAAAGACGAGTGTTGGATCTCTCTACCTCTTAAAGTGATATTGAGTTTAACTCTTTTTTGCTTCTCTAAAAAGTTTCTAGCATGCGAGACACGAGTGTTGTAATCACCAATGTCGATGTTGTAACGCATTTTGATTTCTTTTGAGTCTCCACCAGTTTGTTTTTTCTTCTGGCCTTTCTCACGTTTATTTTGCTCGAACTTATACTTTCCGTAATCTGCAATCTTGGCGATTGGCACATCGGTTTTGTCAGATACTACAAACAAATCTAAGTCAACAGCTCTTGCTTTTTCTAAAGCTTCTTCCTTTGATAACTCTCCTAGGTTCTCACCTAGTTCATCGATTACTCTTAATCTTTTCGCTCTTATATTCTCGTTTAATGGAATATATATTCTCGGCCTTTTGCCGCGGTATTCACCTTTGTCTGCCATAATTTAGATTATTAAATGTATCTCCATAAGTACAGATTTTACCCTGAATCATGGCTTATTATCGCTTTTACTGATTTTTATCCTTTTTTGCTAGCTAGTTTTGCTAGTTCGAAGCAATAATCAGTGCAAGCAAATAAGCCTTGAGGATTGGCAATGCCCTTGCCTACAATATCAAAGCCAGTACCATGGTCAACGCTGAGTCTAATGAATGGCAATCCAGCAGTGAGATTGATAGCTCTTAGTCCACCAAGACCTTTGATTAAAGGCAAGACCTGATCGTGGTATGCGGCTATGTACAAGTGAGGAAAGGGAGAAGGGACGTGGGAGAGGGGTTCATTCCCAGTTCCCAGTTCCCGCTTCTCGTTTCCCTTGATATAATCCTGTGCCATTCTGGCAAATAATGAGTCAGCTGGTGATGGCCCTTCAATCTCAAGTTGATATAGATCTCGGGCTTCTTGAATCATCTGGTTCATGAAACCATTTTCTTCTAATCCAATGATCCCATTTTCGCCAGCGTGTGGATTGAGTGCTGCAACTGCAAGTCTAGGTTTATTGATTAACCAAATATTTTTAAGAGCAGTCAAACTATTGCTAATGACTTTTGTTAGTCTTTGTTCAAGAAGTTCTGGTACATGTGTGATTGGTACATGCCGAGTTGCAAGTACTACTTTGATTTGATCAAGTACAAAAAACATTTCAATATCTTCACGGGATAGACCATTAAGTTGTGCTAGCAATTCAGTTTGACCAGAGCATTGTATGCCGCCAAGCCAGAGGGATTCCTTTGCTACAGGACCTGTGACTAAATAATCAAAGTCACGATTGTTGAGTTTTTCATTTGCATATTCAAGAACTTTATAGCTATGCTCACCAGCTGCGGCAGAACATTGACCTGGGCTAAGTTTGTTTGCTAGATCTTGATAGGCAAACTTGTCGTCGAGTAAGGTTATTTCTAAATCTTCCCTTGTTTGATATTGTTTTTGAAATTTAAAAAATATTTCTTCGCCTATGCCGGCAATGTCACCTAATGTATAGGCAATTTTGAGTTTATTTTTAGCTAAGTGAGTTTTATTATCATTCACTGGGCGCTTATTGTTAGATAGATTAGCCATCTTGGGAATTGATATTAGCATGTTAATCGTCTCTGAGTTTAATTCCCCGCAGCTTGCTGCGCAAAATGGGAAGGTGCAGGAAACCGTAGGTCTCTTGCTGAGGGAATTAAACCCAGAAAGACGATTAAAAAACAAGAACAATTTTGGCTTTAGCTTGTCTGACTGTGTTTGCTGTAGTTTAAAGCTTTTTCCTTGGACTCGACTAGACAATTTTGTTTTTCGACCTAGCCTGAAATGCTATAATTTGATGTCAAAACAGCTTAAGTCTTAGAGTTTTAAGACTAATGCAGAAAATAAAGAGGAGTTACAAATTATGAATGTCGGATCTCAAACTATTATAGAAGGTAAGAATATAGAAATTACCGAAGCGATCAGAGAATATGCCAACTCTAAATTAACTAGAATACATAAACACTTTGACTCACTAATTCAGAACCACGATATAAGAATGGTTCTTTCAGTGCTAAAAAAAAATAGAGACAGGAATCAAAAAGCTGAAATTACTATCAATCTCAAAGGAGGACACGTTATTAGATGTCAGTCTTCTGAAGCCAATGTTTATGCAAGTATAGATACAGTTGTAGACAAGATCGAAGGTCAGTTGAGAAAGTATAAAACCAAGATCTACAGCAAGATACACAACGGCAAGAGTGTTAAAGCATATGGTCTTGAGAATTTTGAAAAAGATGAACTACCAGCAGATTTTGCTAGTCATATTCAGTCGTATGCAGAACCAGAGATTATTAAAGTCAAACGTTTTCGTATGAAAGCAATGGAACCAGAACAAGCAATTGAAATGTTGGATGACTGTGGTCATAATTTCTATATGTTTTTAAATATCTTTTCAAATAGGATTGCTGCTGTTTATAAGAGAGAAGACAACGGCTATGGACTTATTGAGCCGGAATTCCTCCAAGTAAACAACTAGCCTTGTATCTGAAAGCTCTGATAATGGCTAGTCCCATTCGGCAAGGGTGATAACCCCTAGTTATTGAGAATTATTCTCAATATTTAATCAAGAACCTATGTATGACGTGCTAGGATTAATTTGTCTTACGTATTCTTCGGGTTGTTGAATTTGTAAGTACTAATCAATAAGGAAGTGCGCCTATAGATACAGGCCTCGATACTGCTATAGCAAATCCAAGATTAGCTCAAGCTAGTCTTGAGCAGCAACGCCTAGCAAGCGCTGATGTTCCAGCTGGGTTGTTGCCTACCGAAAATCTCTCTAATGAGCTCAAAGTCACAATGCATGAAGCTCCGAGCCTTGTCGATCAAGTATTAGTTGTAAATAAAAAATTACAGAGCACCGAGAAACCAGTTACAGGACTTTGGAAGTTCTTAGAAAAATTCCTTAAAGATGATTGGCCTTTGCGCAAAGCTTTTGCACTCGGCAATGAAACGGCTGAAGGTTTACGGGTGCTGATGTTTAATTGGTTACCAAAACCTGTTGCCTCACTCTTTTATGGGGTACTTTGGTCGCTAGCGATTATTGCAACGGGTGGCAGGGTTGCAGCTAATGCCAAGTTTGCGCCGAAACCTGAAGACAAAATCAAAGCAGGGGCTAAGATGCTCTTGCATGATGGTATTGCAGCAATTGGTTTACCAACGGCCTGGATTAGATTAATTGCAGATCCGGTTCAGGAAAAAATATACAAAGCAATTAAATTACCATCAGCTTTTGCTGATGTAGTTAGAAGTGCTGTTAATATCGGCTCATGTTATTTTTTAATTGGAGCACTTGATAAACCAGCGATGGAAGGGAGTGCTAAGTTGACGGGTTATAGTGATGATCATCATAAAGCGGTGAACGAAAGAGTTTCACAATTAGTTAAAGCTACTACTCAAGCTGCATAATACAAAGGCCAATAGACCTCTTTCAAAACCATTTATGGTTTCGAAAGAACTCTAATAATTTCAAATAGTGAGATTATTCAATGAACCCAACATAAGGCAAATCCCGATACTTCTGCTCAAAATCTAATCCATAGCCCAAAATAAATTTGTCTTCAATTTCAAAACAGGTGTAGTCTGCTTTGATTTCTTGAAGTTCTTTGATTCTTCTGGATGGTTTATCAAAGAGAGTCGCTAGTTTGATAGTTCTTGCGTTTTGCGTTTTAAAAAAGTCAACCAAAAACTTGGCCGTTCTTCCAGAGTCAATAATGTCTTCAACTATGAGGACATCTTTGTCTGTAAGATCAGGCAAGGTCAGGTCTATAGATTTAACTTTGCCTGAGCTGGTGGTGCCTTGGTCGTAACTCGAGAGACGGATAAATTCTACCTGACAGTCAACGCTAATCTCTCTCATCAAGTCAGCTAGAAAAACAAAAGCTCCTTTGAGTACACCAATAAGAATCAAGTTGTTGCTGTCTTTATAGTCTGACGAGATTTGTTCAGCCAATTCTTTGACTCTGGCACGTAGCTCCTGTTTTGAATATAAAACCTGGATCTTGGATTTTGCAATCATATTTGCAATTGTAGCTCTAAATGGATCTCTTTCTGTTTAATTGTAAAGAATTTATCTTTGCTGAAATTGATCCTATGAAAGCCCCCTTGGGCTATTGCCGCCATGAAATCATTAACAAAAGCAATATTGGGGGTGAAATATTGTTCTAGTAGTTTACGCTGCATGATTGGTTTGAGTTTACGAAAGTCTTCTAGTTTCCAAGCAGGTTCGCTAAGCAGAGATTGAGCATGTATAAATCCTTCTTTGATATAGACTTGTTCAAGTGTCGTTAATTGAGCGAGTTGAGCAATGTTGTCTAGTGCCTTGGGGTTGATTTTAAGAGCTTCCGGAAGAATATTGTTGCGAATTCTATTTCTGGCAAAATCAAGATTGTTATTGCTGTCGTCTTCAACAAAATCTAAACCCTGAGTTTTCGCATATTGAGTAATTATTTCCCTGCTAAGTTCTAAAAGAGGTCTATGGATAGTTATACTGCCATGTTGCCTTGATTGTGCGATACCTTGCAGCCCACTGGTATTTGTGCCTCTGAAGATCCTGAATAAGATTGTTTCAGCTTGGTCATTGAGATTATGTCCAAGTAGAATATTTTTAATATTGTAGTCTTGGCAACTATCTTCAAAGAATTGGTAGCGTGCTTTCCGTGCACTTTGCTCGCAGCCTTTGATTTCTCCAGCTTTAAGAGTTTTGCAAATATATTTGATATTGTGTTTTTTGCAGTATGCTTCCAGGAAATCAGCTGCTCTTTTAGAATCCTTTCTTAGGCTATGATCCAGATGAAAGCAGAAGATTTGATCATTCGGATAGTTCTTGCGGCAGCTTTCAATTAGTACCATTGAGTCAATGCCAGCAGAACAGGCTATAGCAACGACTCCATTAATTTGAGCTTGGCTCAAATATTGTTTGAGTTTGCTTTCAACAAGGTCCATTATTTCTTTTCTTTAGTTTTTGATGTTGCAGCAAAAGCTTCTTTGACTATTTGGTCTTGCTTTTCTTTTGTTATTGTCGCAAGTACGTTAACTCTTTTGGAGATATAAAGTATGCCGTCAAGCTTGGGCTCAATGATCCCCTTAGATAAAATGATTGTGGCGCTAACAAGTTCATTGTAATTATTGGTGTTCGCTTGAAATAGTCTTTCGAGCTTATGGTCTTTGATGATTTGAAAGGATTCTTCTGGACTAATGTCACCAGGTTTTTGGATGAGCTCTTTATTAATAGTGGCTGTTGCTTTAATGTTCTCTGGCAGTATAAAGTAAAGTGTTGCTGAATATTGATCATCAGATTTGACTTGTTCTGGACTGCTAAAGTATATTTGGTGTTCATCAAGGTATTGTTTGGCGTTACCGTAATAAACAGTAACTAATTCAAAATTGATATGGTCTGATTCAATTTTCCAGTTCTTGCCATATTTTTGCAAGAAAGTTTGTCCTTGGGAAATTGCATTAAGTATTCCAGATTTTTTTAGGTCATTGTTCTCTTCAGCACTCGTACCATAGAAAAAATCGATTCCTGAAATAGTAGCGTAGTTATCCTGACTTCTGATAGTCTTCTTTTGGTTTTCAATTTTGATATCAGGGTAAGTTTCCCAGAGTTTTGCAGTCAGTTCACGATATTCATCTTTGTTAATACCATCACCTGTGATAAAACTTTTGCTGTAGTAAGCAAATAATTTATCGGCATCATGGTCATTCCATGCTTGATATATTTCCTGGTATATTTTTTCGACAGTTTCGCTATCAGATGCCTGTGCTGGAACACAAAGTAATAAAATAGATAGGAAAACAGAAAGAAAAGTTCTGATCATAAGGTTATTATAGACTAAAAGATGATTAATACAATTAAATTAGCCCAAGTTTTTAGAGATAATCTACTCGAGAGTGAACATTTTGGAATTGTGACATTGATTAATTCTGTTGGAGAATTAATCAGTGCAGGAGATGCTGATTTCACTTGTTTTACTAGATCTTTAATTAAACCAATTCAAGCCAAAGTTGCAAAAGATATTCTCGGTGATGACTTAAGTGGTGAATTATTAGCAATTTCGATAGCTTCTCATAATTCTGAACCCGAGCAGCTCCTTTTGGTTAAAAAATTAATGTCCAAGTTTAATATTCAAGAAGATGATCTACATTGTGGAACTTACAAGACTCCAAGTTATAGTTTGAAATCAAAGATCGAACATAACTGTTCTGCTAAACATTCTGCCTTAATTGCCGCATGTAAAAAACAAGGTTGGTCACTTAATGATTATACGCAGATTGATCACCCTATACAAAAATTAATTCTAAAAGAACTAGAAGACTTGTTAGCTGAGAGCTTGGGGGCTTTTGGAATTGATGGTTGTGGACTGCCGAGCTTTCACATGAGTCTCTCTAAAATGACTAAGATCTTTGCAGCCATGATTGTTAATCCTGCTTATGGTGAGATTCTTCAGGCAATGAGAGACTATCCTTTGATTATTGGAGGTAAGTCTCAAATTGATTCACTTTTGATGAACAATTCCAAGAAGCTAATTGCCAAGGGCGGTGCTGAGGGCTTGATGATGATTGCAAATCTTGAGACAAAAGAAGTTGTTCTAATTAAAATTATCGATGGTAGTAGCAGAGTCAAGGGCATTGTCTCTAAAGCGATTGCTCAGCAATTGAATTGGTTAGAGCAAGATTTTATTATTGACAATACTATCCTTAATAGCAATAAAGATGTAATCGGCTCTTATGCCGCTTGTGATTTTACTTCTTTCGAGTTATTTTAGGATGGAATGATGTTTCTTCGAAACTTAGTTTCGAAATTGGTTTAGGCTGATTTACTATGACTTACTTGACTATCATTCATTAATACTCTGAATGGTAACAATAGATGTGCACGTAAATTATTATGCATTTCGGCTTCTTGTAGCTCTTCAATCGGTGCGGTTTTGGTTTCAAGGGTTTTTTCATCACTATGAAGAACTAATCTATTGTAAGAGAAGAAGAATAGGAAGAAGTGACGAAGAGTTTTGTCGAACCTATCAAGCAATGGTTTGATTTTGAATAGATTCATCGTTGCACTTATTCCTGGTAATATTTTAATCCTATTTAACATACCTAAAGTACCAATCCCAAATACAGCCAAGTTTCTATATCTATTTGGATCAGATTTTTCTAGGCCTTTCTTGATAAATTCATTTAAGTTAGCTGGAACTTCACCAGTTAAATAAACTAGCGACATTAGACCGTTTGCAATGTCGGTAGATTTATTAGAGAGTACTCTTAAGGGTTTGATATTAAATAAAGAGCCGAAGAAATCAAGACCAATACCGGCGGTGTTCAGCAGAGCGCCTATTGCACCAGCTGGAAAACCAAGGCACTTACTTGCAATTTTGAGTCTCACATACCAAGTTTGATTTTCTGGTTCTTCACTACCCACTACCTTAGGGATACCGCCTTGATGAGCGCAATTATAGGTTGCCGAACCAATTGCTTTAAAGTTATTCCAGAAATTTTGAGACATCTCTTGTTTCAATGCTTTGATTTCTTGGTCATGACCCGAATGCAGTAGACCACTCTTTTGATGAGGTTGTTGATCTGTACTAAATAGTTTATACCAGAGATTTATAAAAGGACTAAAAAGTCTAGAATTGTTTTTGAAGAATATACGATTGGTATAATAATTAATAACTTCACGGACTTCGTTTTGTTTATGTCGGAATGCAGTAGAGTCGATACCACCATCATATGCAACAAAGGCTTTACCGATCCTTCTAATATTCCAAAATATATTTGTTAATTTGCCAGCACTATTATCAACAAAGTCAACCATCCTAGGAATAAGTCCCCAAACTGGATTGTCATTATAAGGAAAAAATGTTTTGAATAAGCCAAGCCATGGAGCAACAAAAGCATTTAGTTTATAGACATTATTTCCGAGGCTCGCTGCAACCATGTTCTCAACCCCATCAGAAGCAATATCATCAGGCTTACGTCTGTCACTTCCTGGTTGAGCGTGAATTGAATATTGTGATTGTTGTCTAAGCTTGTGTAAGTAATCATCTACAATATCCAGTGTCTTTGTTTTACTAGTCTCGGGATCATTTTCTCTACTAGAATTAAAAAAGGCTGAAAGTATTGAGCGAGTTAACATCGCCAGGCTACCAATTCTGGCAAAACTCAAATCAAGATTAATTTGTTTAAGAAGAGGTTGTTCTTCAGTAGGCTTTTTGTTTATTCGTTTCTCGGAATCAGATACTTGAATCTGATTATTGGTTGAGTTGCTGTATCCCCCCAAAAAAGATTTGTCGGGAGCTATGCTGGCAAGCTGCGGAGTTTGTCTTTTCTCTATTTGATGGACGTGATTAACTGGACTGCTGGTGGACTGAGCAGTGGCACGGCCAACAATAACTGAATTGTTCAGCTCTTGGCTAATAGTCTTGTTTCCTTTGTTTTTAAGATATCTATAAAAAATATAAATATCGCCGTATAATTATACCGTATAGCGTATTTATGAATTAGGGGTTTTCATTAGACATCCTGCAAAACCCCGTTTTGCTAGTGATGTCGCTTTAAAAAAGGTAGCAACCGCAACGAATGTTGCGTTTGCTTTAAGGATAATTCCGACTTTTGCAGTAAGTCTATTAGATATCCTGTAAAACTGAGTTTTGCAGGATGTTTAATTATGAAAGAATATTGAATTACATATTCTCTATAGTTCTATGCCTATGGTCTATGATACAATCCAATCTTATGTGCAAAAGAAAGACGAACAAGTCAGCCAAAAAAAGATTCAAAATTACTGGTACGGGTAAAGTGACCTTTAAAAAGTCAGGTATTAAACACTTGAACTCACATATGTCTGCCAGACATAAGTTGAGATTAAGAAGACCAGAATCTGTGATGGATGCTTCACAAATGGACAACGCTATGGCTATGTTCCCGTATCCAAAATACGCACGTTAGGTTTAAACAGGAAAAATAATGAGAGTAAAACGAGGAATAGCTAGAAAAACGAAACACAAGAAAATCTTGAAATTAACCAAGGGTTTCAAAGGTGGACGTAGCAAAATATTTAAAGCAGCAATGCAAGGAATGATGCATGCCCTTAAAAGAGCATTCAAAGACAGACGTCTTAAGAAAAGAGATTTCAGAGGACTTTGGATTCAACGTATTGGTGCGGCTGTAACTCCACTAGGATTGTCTTACAGTAGATTTATCAATAGCTTAACTAAATCCAATATTGGACTTAATCGTAAAATGCTTGCTGAACTTGCAGTTCAAGACAAAGCTGCGTTCGAAAATGTAGTCAGTCTTGCAAAAACTGCGTAGCAGTCGCGACATAGCGTAGCGAAGGCGGACAGCATAAGCAAGCTGGACTTTTGCAACAAGTCATTGCATCACAGTTTATTCAATTCTAAAAGAGCAGTATAAGTGGGAAGCAAATAAAGCTGCTCATTTGCTTTTTTGGAGCTAGTTGCAAGTTTGAGTGCTTTTTTCAAATTATTTTCTATTGAGATTTGTTCTGGCTTGATTCCTGCATATTTCAGTCTCAATGCCATGTCTTCAGCACGGCTACCACTACAAATTATAGTTGATTCGGTTTTGAGTCTTTCAAACTCAGCGTCCCAGAGCCAAGAAACATCTCTGCCATCAGCATAATTATCGTTGATCGCTATTAAGTATTTGGCTTGAGGATCTTGGGCTAGGTCTTTAAGTACTTCTGTGGCACCGGTTGGATTTTTAATTAGAAAGCATTGAAATTCAACACTGTTGAATTCTTTTCTCTCTGCTCTGCCAAAGTTGCCATGATAATTTGCAATACCTTGTTTGATAGTTTCTAAGTCAATGCCAGCAACAATCGCTGTCGCTGCAGCTGCACTGGCGTTGTAGGTATTATAGAGTCCTGGTAATTTAAGTTCGAGTTCTACCGATTGACCTTGATAGTTTAGTTTGATACGAGAACTACCAACTTTGTTTTCAAGTAACTCTGTTACTAAATCTGTTTCTTGTTTAGCTGCTGTCTTTGAATCAAAGTTGCTGATTTTACTATCTGACTCAACTCTAAAACTAAAAAACTTGAAGTCTTGCTCATTGAGTAATTCTTTGATCTCAAATACTTTGGCATCATCAGCGTTAAGGATGATAGTTGAGCCAGCACATTGTTGAATTCCTTTGACTATCAGCTTTTGAGTGGTGTCTATCTCGCCAAACCTATCAAGCTGGTCTCTAAAAAGATTAGTGACGAGAATAGAGCTTGGTACCAGTTGCTTGCTGATTTCTGGGAAAGCAGCTTCGTCTACTTCTAGTACATAGTGATTGGATTTGAGTTTGCCGCCAAGAGTGCTTGAGTTGATTAATTCAGCGACAATTCCATAATATAAATTGGCACCCATATCATTAGAGATTGGATCTTGATTAGTGGCTGCTTTATAAATCTCTTTGAGAATCCCACTTGTGGTCGTCTTACCATTAGTGCCAGTAACCATGCTCTGCAACTTACTTAGATTTGTCACTGAAGATCCAATAGCTGCGTTACGCGAGTTCTCATTTATAGCTAATAAACTTCGCATAAACCCCAATGGGGTTCGCAAGCCTTGCTCTTGAACCTTTTGTGATAAATCTCTTGGCTTTAATTGATCAGCAAATAATGTCAAAGCTTGGGGTTCTATAGCGAGTGCTACTCTGCCAGGTAAAGCAGAACCAGCTCCCTGTTTGAGCAATTTGATCGTTGCCTTAGCAAGTTTGGCTAAGGCAATAGCTAGACTTAACCTGGCGGCCATTTATGTCCCCTTCCAGCTAGTAGATGCATATGCAAGTGATGCACTGTTTGCCCGCCGTCTTTGCCAGTGTTAATCACTGTTCTGTAGCCATCTTCAGCAAATCCTTGTTTGATTGCAATTTCTTTTGCAGCTAAAAGTATTTCTCCAAGTATCAATTTGTGCTCTTGGTCAAACTCATTCAGGCTTGCTTTGTGTATTTTGGGAATGATTAGATAATGATGCGGGCTTGCTGGGCTGATGTCTTTAAAAGCAATTAACTGCTCTGTTTCATAGAGAAGTTCAGTGGGGATTTCATTTCTGATGATTTTGCAAAAGATACAATCTGAGCTCATGATTTGATTTTAGCATGAGCTAATCGAGCTTATAATAAGTGACCCATTTTGTCTTTCTTAGTACCAAGATACTTCTCATTATGTTTCTGACTCTTGATTTGAATTCCAACTCTATCTACAATCTCTAAGCCATAACCATCAATCCCATGGATTTTTTTAGGGTTGTTTGTCAGCAGTCTAATTTTCTTTAAACCTAGGTCTGTGAGTATCTGCGCGCCAACTCCAAATGACCTTAGGTCAGAGGGGAAACCCAGTTTGTGATTGGCTTCTACGGTATCATCACCTTGATCTTGCAAGTTATATGCTTTGATTTTATTGAGTAAACCAATACCACGACCTTCTTGTCTTAGATAAACTAAGACACCAAGTCCTTCGTCGCGAATTTGTTCAATGGAGCTACTGAGCTGATCGCCGCAGTCACATCTAAGACTGCCAAATAAATCACCAGTAAGGCACTCACTATGCATTCTTACTAATACTGATTTGTCTTGTGAGTGTTCTACGTCGCCCAAAACTAGAGCCACATGTTCTTTGTTAGAGAGAAAATCCTTGTAACCAATAATCCTAAAATCCTCATCGTATTTAGTTGGCAGGGCTGCTTCAGTCACTCTATGTACAAAACGTTCGTTTTTAAGTCTGTAAGCAACAAGATCAGCGATAGTGATGAATTTGAGGTCATGTTTTTTTGCAAAAATCACTAAATCATCTCTACGAGCCATTTCCCCGTCTTCTTTAAGAATCTCACAAATCACCCCTGCACTCTTGAAGCCTGCAAGTCTTGCTAGGTCAACGGCAGCTTCGGTGTGACCAATGCGTTTGAGCACACCACCATCAATAGCTTTAAGCGGAAAAATATGTCCAGGTCTTCTTAGGTCACTTGGCTTAGCGTCATCTTGAATTGCAACTTGAATGGTCTTTGCTCTATCAGAAGCACTAATACCAGTACTAACTCCAAAACGAGGATCAGCATCAATACTAATAGTGAATGCGGTTTGCATAGTATCGCTACTGACATCTACCATCTCACCAAGCTCTAAATTGGCAGCAATCTTTTTGTCCAAGGCAAGACAAATCAAACCTCTACCCTCCTTAGCCATAAAATTGATAATCTCAGGGTTCACCGCATCAGCGGCGCAGATCAAATCGCCCTCGTTTTCTCTGTCGCTATCATCAGCCACAACCACCATTTTGCCGGCTTTGATATCAGCAATCGCTTCTTCTATAGTGTTAAATTGAATTTCTTGACTCATCTTGCAATACATAATGATAGCATGACGTGATTTAGCCACTAAGCTTGCGGTTATTAGAGTTTTTGTGATGAATTTACAGAATTTTTTCTTGTGTTAACGCTTACTTAACCTGGTTTTGTTTAATTCCTTATATGACAGCAATTCAACCAAGTGCCCCTAGTCAAGCTAATGCAGCAGCTCCGCAACGACATGCAGAAGATGCAGGAGTAGAAGAAGTTAAAAGTGGATATACTACAGTAGCACAATTGCAAAAACCAGCTCAAAAAATAAGTTCTAGTGCTAAAGGACCTGGCTCTAGTAATCCAACGGGCAAGACAAGCTCTTATGGCCCGCAAAATCAGGGTGATTTTAGTGCAATTGCATAAATTTTATCAATCTTAACCGAAGCTTAATACAAAACTGTTTAAATCAAACCATGGAATTATTCGACGATAGTAGAGATAACGCAAAAACATCAACAGCATATGATTCGCAGGTTGAGCTTGTTACCACTTTTTTTAGCCATTTTATTAATGACAATGAGGTTGGCTACTACAAGTCAATGGTTGTAGATCTTTATAGAGCAATCACTTGTTATAGAATGTACGATAATTTAAATGAATTTTTGGCAATGAACCCTGAGCTGACTGATTGTAAAACAGATATCGTTGAGCTTTGGTATGAATTTGATAAGCTTACTGAGACAGAGCTTGCTGAAGTTGCACTCGAACTACTTCAAGACATCTAAAACTTATACGAAAAGTCCCATCTACTTTTGCTTTAAGCCTAATGAAATTCAAACGGAACGGAAGCTAGTTCTGAGTTATAAGTGAAGAACTGATATCCCCAAGATCCTCGGTCCATTCAAGAAACACATCTCTATTCTCAGGAGCCATATCTTCGATTGCTTTTTGTAAGAGGTTGGCTTGCCCGAGTCCACTATTAAGTTCGATTTTGGCAAGATCAATATCAATAAGTTCTTCTGGACCTTGGTGTTCATTATTGGCACTTGCTTTAAGTAGGTTTTCGAGCTGGTCGAGGGAGTCTTTTTGAGATTTGCCACTAAGTAGGATTATTTCCTCGCCTTGAAAGTTATAGGAATAGTCAATGCCGCCTTTGCTATTGTCTTTGCAATTAAGAATATAGCGTCTTGAATCACGGATAGCATAGACATAAGGAATATAATCAAATAAACCATTGAGCATCACACAGTTGCTGCTGCCAAGTTGATTTTGCACTACTGGGATATTGTTTGCTTTGGCAAATTCAAGAGCATGCTTAGGAATAGCTTCTTTGAGTATCGCTTCACCTTGTTCATCCATGAGTTTTTGGATTTTGCCAGCGATATAAAGCGGCATGATATAGCTTGGCTCACCATAGAACATCTTCGCTCCCTGACCGGCATTAACTGTAACAGCACCAATATTGGCAGAGAAAAGATAGCCCTTAATACCACTAATGCTCTGAAAGCTTCTCATGGCAAAAAATATTTGCTCGTAAGGAGTTGTTCTGGTAATCGCTATGCCTGCTTCAATGAAACTATCTTCGAGCTTAGTCAAAAACTCTGGCAGAATAAAGGCTCTGGCATTGTTTGGAACGAATTCTTGCATTACCAAATCATCGGTTCTGGTTTTTTCAAAAATGAAATTAAGAATCTCAGTTCTATCTTTGTGAATACTTACCTGACCGCTAATACCTCTGCCACCCGAGTCCCTACTGGCTTTAAGTAACCATGAATCAATGTGATCACAGTTAGCGGCTTTGAGTTTAGTATCCAATGCTAATGCCAAGTCGCTTTTGGATTCAAACTCCTTATGCATAAAGTCAATTTGTACCAGTCCTTCTAGCGAGATTTGCTTGAGTATCTTGGGTAATTCGGTTTTGGCATACATTTGCTGCATGCTAAGCATAGACCATACTTCAGGGATACCCAGTTCAAGCGTGAAGCCATTAATATATTGTGGATGAGTATGTGCAGCCATGATGATATTTGGTTTGGGTAGGCGCAGTGGTAGGTTAGTCATCTCTTCAAGCTTGGCTTGCATGTCAATATCAGCTTCTAAGTTAATCAGGGCGTGAACAAAACCTTCATCGTTTACTTGATAGCCTGTGCCTGCTGATAAATAATCTAATTTTTGTTCTTCAATTAGTTCAGGTCTAAACGAAGTATAGATTTGTTTAATTTCACCTTTGTCTGTTAAAAATGGAGTGAATACTGAGATATTGATGTATTGAGTTCCAGTGCTCGGGTTGATTTTGATTCTGTCACGCAAGAGCGGAGAACGGAAGACACAATTGAGGTCCCAAGAGTGTTTGCCGATATTGGAAAGACCAGCAATCCAATTAAGCTTGCAATTGTCATCAAGTTTGTAACGGAATAGTTTGGAGACAGTAGCATCAGTTCCTTTGATTACAATTGGTAGCGGGTGCCTATCGTGGTAATTGCGGACAAAATTGCGCAAGGCTCTCATACAGCTCCAGAAGCGCTCTTCAATGCAGATATTGCCTTGCTGATAGCAAATTGCAATCATGCCATTGTCATAATCTCCAATTATGGAATCACGATATTCTTGCGAACTATGCTTCAAGACGGATTTGCGAGCAATTAAATGCTGAAGTATTTTATAACAATCCATTCCTGACTTGGCAGCCAGCTTGAACATTTTGGCTCTTAGATTGGGTTCAAGGTAGTAGTCTTGATTGAATCCATAACTAGCACCAGCACAAAGACTGTGGAAAATATAAGGAGGGTAATCCTCTTCATGTACATTAAGATATTGATCAAAGAAAATTGCTAGCTTGTTAATAATTTCATTCTCATCTTCAATTCCAGCTGTCAGCATAATTAAATACGAGACAATAAACATCTCAGAGAGCTTAGAGACGGGAGCAAGATCTTCACTCGCTGCCGCTAGACTGCCAATAGCGCCTCTATGTTTACGGTGATCACCAAATATTGCAGTGAGACTCAAGTGGTCTGCTTCTTTGATCTTGCAAAAATCTTCTGTGCTTTGTTTAAGATGAGGTTCTAATTTACTGAGACTCTCACTGTAGGCTAGTAGCGTTTTGAGCATTCTTGCCAAGATTAGATTCAACTGGTCTGGGCTTGAATCCTCTTTGAGTTTTTCGAGGTAATCAAGCACGAGATTGTCCCAAGACCTTTCTAGATTGGCATTGGTGGGGATTTGATAATGGCTAAATTCATGCATGCGTAGTACTATGCAGTGATTTGATTTGCTTAATTGAGCTCGGTATTCAAGACTGTCAGCAGCTGAACTTACCAAGAGGTCTGCTTCCTTTGTTGAGCCAGCATTCTCAATAGAGCGAGCTTTGACTTCAATATCTAGTGGTTTAGCTTCGCTAATGAAGAGATCTAATAATTGGAAACTATGTTTACCAAGGTTTTTGAGTTCTTGAGATTTATCAAAAAGTTGTACTATGAACTGAATATCAGTCTTGCTTTGTCCATTGAGAATCCATCTACCACCTAAAACTAGCCAGTCATTGAAGTTGAGTTCATCTTCTTTAAGTTGTGAATTGAGTTTAGAGAGTGTGAGTATCCACTCACTATAACGCTTGAGAGTTTTGTTGCTAACACCAATCTCTTGAGCTTCTTTATATTTTTGAATAATCAAATCACGCTTGAGGTCAGCTTCCCTTCTCATTCTCTCTATGCTGCTAGCGCACTTTGCTTTGATTTCTATATAAGCCTCATCCTCTGAGCGCTCTTTATGATTGAGTTGTCTTTGATAAAGCAGTTTCTGTATATAAATTTTTGCCCAAGACTGTGACTCGTTTAATTCATTTTTCCATCTCTCGTAAACTTCTTCTGCAATTAAATGGGAGCTAACTGTACCACCAAGCGCCATCCACTCAAGTGATTTGTCATAATCCAATAGAGGTCGTTTGGCTTGTTGAGGGTTGTCTAGTAATACCAGGCTTGATTCAGGATTGTTTGTTTGCATCAAGGTTTTGACTGTAACTAAATCCTCCATTAATTCAATTAATGCATCATGGTCTGAGTTGAGTTGAATAACGTCAACCCCTTGATAGGCGATGAGTGGATCTTTATAGAAACCCTTGCTATAAGTTTCAAGGTATTTTAAGTCTGCTTGCATAGAATCAAGAGTGATTTCGATTGCTGCAGGATCTTTGGCTGTTTTGAGTAATTTGCTTAACAGGCGCCAGTTTTTGTAATCTGAGCCATAGCTAATTATGGACGCTTCTATCACCTCTCTGGTTAAAGGAGGGTTTAAGTCAAGTGTGGTGATTCGTTGGATTGCTGATTCAGCTCTGGCTTCAAGCTCACCACCCATAAAGGTTTGAGGATCAACAAGCGGATCGAAAATTCTAATCTCTTTAGGTAGAGGATAGTTTTTGATTTGATGTTCTATGAGCATGTCGATTTCAGGCAAAGAAGTATTTTTGATATATTGTTTTTGCTGAAGAATAAACGCTATTAGGTATTGATTGGCATTTTCTCTTTCATCTGAGACATTGCCTTTGTAAGAAGCGTTAAGTGCAATGACCAGATCTTTATAGTCCTTGCACTTAGGGTTATTGTTTTGGGCTCTTTTGATTGCAGAGTTCATTAATTGAATACGCTGAATGATTCCGGTCTCGTTAATAATCCTTGAGTATTCGATAAGTTTGGCTGAGAGCTGAGCGTAAGCGCGAGACATCATTTGATCTTCGGTGCCGTAGTCTGCTAGATATTTAAACAAGGCAAAGATGGATTTGAGGTTCGGAAGCCATTTGTAATCTGGGTTTGCAAGATACTTCTGTATGGTTTTGGATTCTGCCATCTCTTGATAGATATGCATTTGCCAATCAAGGTCTGAGCTGAAACTAGTACGTAGCTCCATTAGCTCTGCCATGATTGATCTCAATTCATTTCTGGCTTCTTCAGTTTCTACTCCAAGGTAATCAAACAAGGTATCCGACTTGATAGCAAGTCCCAATAAAATAAACAGCGGTTCTTTTGTGATGCAATAACCGGTTGAAGCCATTGTGCCGTATTCCATGACATGCAAGCCAGATGCTTTGTCGTTACGAGAGTTGATAGTAGATCTTGCAAGTGCTCCGTCAATTGCAAATGATTGAAAAACACCTTGGAAAGAAATTGCTTTGGAGTATTGAATAGCTCTGCAAGTGTTCTCGATTACCTTGACGGAGCCAGCTTCCGCAGCCGATTCAAAGATGCTGTTTTGTGTTTGCGAAACAAAGTCAATATATTCTTTGGCTTTAATCAGGGCTTCAGGGTCATTGGCACCAATTATTCTACCCATGATAGTTGTGATTGAGGCTACTACGTGCTTTCCAAAATCAATACGACTTGGAGCAACGCTCAAGTCAAAATAGAAATCCGCATCTTTGATTGATTTATTGCTAGTGATATTGATCCTGTTGATTTGAGGATTGGCTTCTAGGTATTCCTTACGGGCTGTTGATTGTGGATATCTGATATATTTCTTGACAAAGATCTTTGCCGCTGAATTCTCAATATATTGGTTAAGTTTGTGACTGATTTGATCGGCTCTATTCTTTGCTGACAGCTTCTCATCAGACATGATAGTCTCAGACCAAGTCTTAAATTGAGTGAAAAGCTCAGAGCCAAGCTCTGGTGATTTCTTGAGCAAACAATATTTGGCGACGTCTCTTTGGACGTCATATAGATTGAGTAGCAGCTCCTGACTAGCTTCCTGGCGAGCTAAGCCCTCTTGCAGCATATAGCTCTGAACCTCATCCTCAAGCAAGTAGTACTTGAAACAAAAATCAGCAGCTTCATTGATTTCTCTTTGATAGCCAATGAGGATTTTTTCTAGCTCAGGGTTTTGGGCTTTGGCTTCACTTGCCGAAAATAAATTATCCAGGCTAAGACCATGTTTGTATTGATTGTCTGTTTCTATGCTGGCGACATTGCTGATTTCATTTTCGAGAATTGCCAAGAAAATTTCAATCAATGGACCAAGTAAAGTAGTTTCAAGTTGATAGTGGAAATTTTTGCCTTGGTTTTGAGCTGTCTTGATAGCTTCATACATCCCAGGAGCAAGGCTAATCGCTAGGTCCTCAGCGTTTTCCCACTTGATATCAGGCTTGCCGCTTTGTCTATCTGTAACAACTGAGATGGAGGCGTTTTCAAAGAATGAATCAAGCCCTCCAGCTACTAGGTCAAAATCAGGGCTAACAAAGTTGTAAGGAATACCATTGAGTCTGTGTTTCTCTGATTCTTGATCTGTTTCGATATAAAGTTTTTGCCCAAGTAAAAGCCTTGCAATGAAGTGACCTGATCTAGAGCTTGGTCTTTGAATATAGACTACTGAGTTGGCTTTTTCTTGAGTACTTCCTTCTATTAATTGATTTAAGTCAAAAATTATTGAGAGTAAGTTTTTTTCTTGGATCCTTACTGCGTCATGAAAATTGATGCCAGCTTCTTTATTTTTATTGCTTCTTGCCTGTTGAAGTAAGACTGTACTGTAACTTGATACATTGTCGCGAAACTCATTGACTGACTTGAGGAAGCGAGCTTTGGGTGAATTTGATTTTGCTAGGTAGATTAGGTTATCTAGGTCAAGATTGATATTAAGTAGCTTTGCGGCAAAAAATGATTTAAGTTTTTGTTTGTCTTTGTCTAATTCAAAGTCAGCACTTAGTTTGAAGAACTTGTTTGCAGCATCTTCAAGTTTAGAAATTGTTTCTATGGTTGATGACCTTGCTTTGCGTAGACTAAGTTCAAAATCTTGATCAATGATTATGCTTGTGGAATTGACCAGTATCGGTCCTTGTTCGTGAGCAACACGAGAACCTCTCTGGGCAATGGTTCTGAGACCAATCTTTTTGAGAGAAACTAATAAGTGTTTGTAATAAACCTTGGCATGATCTGGATCGTAATTACTCTTGAAGCTATCAAAATATTCCTGGCAGGCTTCACCAGAGAATGGGTCATCATTGGCGTATTTGTTTAAGATCGCTTCAAACTCTGCAAGGTTGTAAGGTAATTTGCCGGCAAGAGTTCTATTGCGAAGTAGTTGAGTGGCTAAATAGCCATCTGTTTCAGTGCCATTGGTGATTTTTGCAAAGACAGCTTTGAGGTAATTTAATAAATATGAACCAGCATCAAAGCTTTTGCTGCTTTCTCTATCCCTTTCTAGGAACTTGATTGCTGAATCAATTAGTCTGAAGTCAAAGCAAGTGAAAAACTCAAACATCTCTTGATAAAGCAGATCTTCAGTTTGGTTTTGTCTTGCAAGTGAATAATAAAAAGCCCAGAAATAAACAGGACTAAATTGATTGACTACCTTAGAGTCAAGAATAAGTCTATTTTTGACTGAGTCATAAATTAATAAGTGATGATAGTCATCCCTGAATTCGACATCAATTTGTTTGCTGTTGACTTTATTAAAATAGCTTTGAAACTTGTCATTTTCTTTATAGAGTCTATTAAGTTCAGCCATTAATTCAGTACAGAGATTGTCCGAGCCATCTTTCACTTTGAATTTATAAAGATTGAAGCTAACTAGATTAGTTGTTACTTCAGAATCATTTTCATCCCAACGACTTAAGCCGTTTTTGGTTTGGTTTTCTTTGTTAAATTGGTATAGCTCAAGCATTGCTGTAGCTTATAGTCTAATGCAAAGCCTAGTTTTGGGATAGGTATTACGAGCTTATACTTTAGACTTGGCTTATCTAATCCAATTTTAAAATAGCCATAAAGGCCTCTTGAGGTAATTCAACTGAACCAACGTTCTTCATGCGTTTTTTACCCTTTTTCTGTTTATCAAGTAGTTTTTTCTTACGACTAATGTCACCACCGTAGCACTTGGCAGTTACATCCTTGCGCTGGGCTCTTACTGTTTCACGAGCAACTATCTTGCCACCAATAGCAGCTTGAATTGGCACTTCGAATAAATGAGGCGGGATTACTTCTTTGAGTTTTTTGGCTAACTTAGAACCGATGCCATGTGCGCTTTCGTTAAAAACAATAGTTGATAGTGCATCGACTTTTTCGCCATTAAGTAAAATATCCATTTTGACTAGCTTATTTTTTTTATAGCCGGAGACTTCATAGTCCATAGTGGCGTAACCTTTGGATCTTGATTTGAGGTGATCAAAAAAATCAGTTACGATTTCTGAAAGTGGAATTTCATAATGCAACCTGGTGCGTGAAGCGACACTGCCAACATTGATGTGTGACATGTCTTTGTAAATCCCACGACGATCTTGGCACAGTTCCATAATGGCTCCAACGTAGTCCTGTGGTAGCATTATATTTAAAGTGACGTAGGGTTCTTCAATAAAATCTATATGAGTGGGATCAGGTAAATTACTTGGATTATCAATTTCTACTATCTCACCTTTCATCTTATGTACTCTGTAAATTACACTTGGTGCGGTGGTAATCAAGTTGAGATTATATTCTCTCTCTAGCCTTTCCTGAGCGACTTCCATGTGTAATAGGCCCAGGAAACCACAACGATAACCAGAACCTAGGGCTTTTGAACTTTCTGGTTCAAAACTAATGGAGCTGTCATTAAGTTTGAGTTTTTCTAATGCTTCTCTGAGATCTTCATACTCCTTATTGTCTACTGGATAAAGACCACAAAAGACTACAGGCGATACAGCCTTATAACCTGGTATAGCTTCCTTTGTTGGATTGGCGATAGTGGTAATAGTATCTCCGACGATGCTTAGAATTTCTTTGATTGAACAGGCGATATAGCCAACATCACCTGCTTGAAGAGATTGAGTTTCTATCTTGCCTGGATTGCGGTAACCAAGTTCTGTTACTTGATATTTTCTACCACTTTGTATAAATTTGATATCTTCAAGTCGTTTGACTTGACCTTCTACGATACGGGCGTAAGCAACAATCCCTAAGTAAGAATCATAGTAGCTGTCAAAGACAAGTGCTTTCAGTGGTTTGTTAATATCTCCTTTCGGTGCTGGAATCCTCTCTATGATTGCTTCTAAGAGTGCTTCGATATTGAGTCCACTCTTGGCGCTAACTTCAATGGCGTTAGAACAATCAAGTCCAATAATCTCTTCAATTTCTTGCTTGACTCTCTCGACGTCGGCACTTGGTAGATCTACTTTATTGAGAACTGGTATGATTTCAAGATTATGTTCCAATGCTAAGTAAACATTGGCGAGTGTTTGCGCTTCAACTCCTTGACTTGCGTCAACCACTAGCAGCGCACCTTCACAAGCAGCTAGTGAGCGAGAGACTTCGTAAGTGAAATCAACGTGACCAGGTGTGTCAATTAAATTAAGAATATAGCCTTTGTATTCCATTCTTGCCATGTTGAGCTTGATGGTGATACCGCGCTCTCGCTCAATATCCATGGTGTCCATGAGCTGTGCTTGCATATCGCGCTTAGAAATAGTGCCAGTAAATTCTAGTAATCGATCAGCGAGTGTCGATTTGCCGTGGTCTATATGGGCAATGATTGAAAATACCCTAATTTTGGACTGATTATTCATAATTTATTGTCATTGCGAGCCGCGTTAGCGGCGTGGCAATCAAGTATAAGGACATAAGGTATTGTACAATATTTCTATGCCTTAGGTTGCCGCGTTGAGCTTCGCTCTCCTAGCAATGACGGTGTTTATATATGATTTTAGTTTTTGGATATTTATGCGGTGATAATTATGGCGATGAGATACTAGCTTCAATCGTTGAGAAGCAGTACCCAGACTCGGTTCGGTTAAGTAAAGAGAACTCACTTTGGCAGCATCTTAAGCTAATTTATAAGGCAGAGAAGATTATTGCTATTGGTGGTTTGTTTCAAGACCTAAGTAGCCCATTAAGCCCTTTTTACTACTCATTAGTACTGTTTTACTCTTGGTTAACTAAAACAGAAATTAGTATTTTGGCTCAAGGCATAGGGCCGCTTTCTAGTCCTTTGTCCAAACTTTCAAGCTATTTTGCTTTGAGATTAGCAACCAATATTAGTGTGCGAGATATGGCAAGTTCTGATTTATTACAAAGACTTGATCTTGATCATTATTATGGTTCTGACCTTGCTTGGAATTTAGTTGAAGATTATAAAAAACAAAAAGATACAATTGAAATCGATTTACCATTAGCTAAGAATCATTTAGTTTTGGCTTTAAGGCAACTAAGACCTTATGAGGATTACAAAGAACTGCTTGAACAGGTACTGGCGAGCGCTACTGAGCTTCCCGTGATGCTTTTGGAAATGCAACCAGGAGATAATGATCAAGTAAAAGAACTTATAGGTGATAGAGAGTTTATAGAAATCAAAGCACATGATTATAAACCAGAAGAACTAATTTATTTACTTGCCAAATCTGCAAAAACAATTGTTTCAATGCGTTTACATGCTTTGATTTTGGCTCATATTGCTGGACTTGAATTAAAGGCAATTAGTTATGATCCCAAGCTGGAGCAATTGCAATTGCAAATTCATCGCTTTGAGCTTGATGAGTTGAGTAGACGTGCAAGTGAGTGCCTTAAAAGCTCAAATAAAGAAACTCAAGCTCAATTGGTTTAGTAGTATTTTTTTGCTTGATTGTGATTTCCCTCTCACGAAGGAATTGAATCGCTTTAAGGTTGTATGCAATGTTGTTTTCGTGTTTGAGTAGTTTGATGCTCTCTAGATTCAACTTGCCATCTTCAGTCGCTTCAATACTAAAGCTGCAGTATTGATCTACTTTGTAGTCTTTGTCTTTTGCTTGAAGTAGCTCGGGCTCTTCCTCGATATAATCAAGCCATTTATTACTCAGTGAATCTTTTTTGCCTGATTTGAGCTTGGCATTATGGATTTTAACTTTGGCAGTCGGGTAAATTGCTAGGGCTGGTTGAAGGCTCAGGAATGATATTAGGATTATGCAAATGAAGGGCATTAGTTGATTATACATGAGCTAATTCGGCTAATATGCTAGAATCTAATCTCGATGCAAGTTAGCAAAAAATCAAAAATGACCATACAACAGCCAGATCTTACGGTTACAAAGGCTAATCAAGAAAAAGCCGGTAAGATCTATGACAATTTTGTTAATGGTGTTATCAGGCAGGTCAAGGGTGAGCTTGGGGCTTTTTCAACTTGGGCTACTATCATGCGCTTTGTGACTAAAAGCAAAGTTGATCCTAGTGAGAAACATATTTATGAAGTAATCAAAAGATTTGAAAGAGACAAGGTTAATTCGCAAGTGGCTTTGCAAATTAGTGATATTACAACTCGCAAGGCTCAAAGCTTACACAAAATTACTTTGATTAAGATGATTCCGTTTTTGGCTGGGATGCTAGGGATGATAGTTTTGATAAGTTTGACTATTGCAACTAGACCTTTGGAGTTTTCAAATCCAACAATTCAAAAGTATTTGATTATTTCAGCGATATTTTTACCCTTGTTTATTTGGGGCTATTTCAAACGTGGTGAAGCCAAGCTTGATATGGTTGCAACTAATATTCTGTTACAAGCAAGTTCTGCTTATGCTTCAGCGAAGATGCAAGGCAAAGGTGGAATTGCAGCAATGCAAAACCTTGGTCAAATGCGCCGCAAAGCAAAAGCGATGGAGCAAAAAAACAAGGACAAAACTGCTAAAAAATAATGCTTTGGCTTTTTATAGTCTTGATCTTTGACAGGCTTACAAAGCTCTGGGCGATTGCTTCTTTGAAGGAACAAGCTCCTATGGAAGTGATTCCTGGGATACTTGAATTGCATTATGCAGAAAATACCGGGATTGCTTTTAGTCTGTTCAATGATATGCCGATGCTTTTGATTTGGATTAATTGCTTGATTATTCTTGGTTTAATTGCTTGGGTCATTAAAAACAAAAAACTAGATCTTGGTTTTGCTTTGATTATTGCTGGCGGGCTTGGTAACTTAATTGACCGTTTTTTCTATGGCTATGTAGTTGATTTTATTAATCCATTGTTTATTGATTTTGCTGTCTTTAATGTCAGTGATATTGCGCTTAACTTGGGTGTAGTGGCTTTGCTAGTAGAGAGCTTTCAAAACAAGAAGCTATCGTGCTGTAGTAAGGACGGGGGGATTGCGTCGTAACGCAGTGAAGACGGATGAAAATTGTAATTGATGAGCCTGGAGTAGATACTCGTTTGGATGTTTTTTTGGGTGAATATGAAGGGCTTAAACTTTCACGCTCATATATCAAAAAACTAATAGACCAAGGACAGATTACGGTAGATGGCAAAGAGAAAAAAGCAAGTTACAAACTTAGTCTAGATGATGAGATTGATATTATAATTCCCGATGCTGAAGAACTGAATCTTGTTGCTGAAAACATTCCATTGGATATTATTTATGAAGATGATGACCTAATGGTGATCAATAAACCAATCAATATGATTGTTCATCCAGCTCCAGGAATCTATTCTGGGACTTTAGTTAATGCTGTTTTGTATCATGCTGGTGCAAGCCTCTCTGATATCAATGGTGTCTTAAGACCCGGCATAGTTCATAGACTCGATAAAGACACCTCTGGTCTAATAGTAGTTGCCAAAAGTAATGACGCACACCAAAGTCTTGCTAAACAAATTCAAGATAGAACTTGCAAACGTTTTTATAAAGCAATTACTCAAGGCAAGTTCAAGGAAAGTAAAGGTGAGATTAATAAACCAATTGGTAGAGATCCTAAAGAACGCAAACGTATGGCAGTTGTCCTTAGTGCTAGAACCAAATCCAGATCAGCATTAACCAAGTTCAAAGTGCTTGAGGCTCTAGAGTTTGGTGGCAAGCATTATAGTTTGATTGAATGTGAACTTGAAACTGGTCGCACTCATCAAATCCGCGTGCATATGTCTTCGTACAATCATCCAATTATTGGTGATTATATTTACAATGCTAGTAAGAAGACTGGCTTCAATGTCAAACGTCCCATGCTTCATGCTTATCGTCTGTCATTTGAACATCCGAGAACTCAAGAAAGAATGTTTTTTGAAGCTCCAGTAGCTGATGATTTTGAAGCGATTCTAGGGATTTTGGGACATGCCAAGAAATAAATAGGTTAATACTTGATTAAGGCATTTCTTGTAAAATATCCTCTCTGAAAACCCTTGTATAGTCATGGAACGCAGTGAAGCTATCCAAACAAGAGATTCCCAGCAGATTTCCCGGTTGAAATCACCTGATTCTGTACAAAAAAAAGCAGAATCTGGTGATAACTCTATTTCTGAGCGTGTTGCAAGTTTATCTGGATTGTTTGAACATATTGCTAAGAGCCAAGGCTTAGGACATAATCTTTACCATGATGAAGCTGTTCAGTTTCCTGGAGCCTCCTCTGTTGATGATATTAAACCAGAATATGCAATTAGACAGATTGCAAGTTCTGCTGAATCAGATTTAAATAAGCAAGATCCTTATGGCAATACTACTATTGCAAGGGCGTAGGATGCGGTACTGAAAGACTGGAAACATAGTCAAAATGTAGAGCAGAGCGCTGACAGATAAGCTTTGATATATACTATGGGTGTGTCCAAAGCATCTACTATTGGAATCATTGCTCCTGCTTCAGCTCTCAAAGATGGAGAGAACTTAGAAGCTGGTATTCATTATCTTCAAGAGCTTGGCTTTAAAGTAAAGCAAGCTAAAAATATTTTGCTGCAAGAAGAGCTCTGTCACGGGAGTTTCTTTGCTGGATCTATAGAAGCGAGGATAGAAGGGATAATGCAAGTCTGGTCAGATCCAGAAGTAGATATTTTATTGTCGATGCGTGGTGGTTATGGTTGCATGCAATTACTCGACAAGCTTGATTATGATTATATGGGCAAGAATCCTAAGCCAGTACTGGGTTACAGTGACTTGACGGCTTTGTTTATGGCTTTGTATACACAAGCCTATCATGGCAAACTTGAATTATTTCACACGCCAATGCTCATCGAGCTTGCGACAATGAATAAAACAACGAATGATAGCTTCATAGATTTGTTGAATCAAATTGATCCAGAAGCTTATATGAATTATCAAATGAAATTAAACCAAGGGATTAAAGTACATGGTGGTAATTTGAGCTTGGTTGCTAGTTTGGTTGGTACAAAGTATTTGCCAGATATGCAAGATGCGATTTTGTTTTTAGAAGATTGTAAAGAACCAGCCTATAAAATTGAGCGGATGTTTTATCAACTTGAATTAGCAGGGATTTTTGATTCAATAGCTGAAATGCAATTAGGTATAGCTTCTGAGGCAAATTATCCAGATACTTATTTAAGTGAACTTGTTTTGCGTAAAGGTTTTAGCTTAGCTAAGGATATTCCCGTTGGTCATGCCAAGACTAATTTATCTTTAGTTTTGGGATGAGCGTCATTGCGAGAGCAGCGAAGTAATCTAAGTATTAGACATCCTGCAAAACCCCGTTTTGCTAGTGATGTCGCTTTAAAAAAGGTAGCAACCGCAACGAATGTTGCGTTTGCTTTAAGGAGCATTAGTTTGCTTCGTCGCTTCGCTTCTCGCAATGACGGATTCCGCAATGAAGTGAATCCTTAACTAGTAGCTGCTCTTCTAAATGCCAAGCTAGACTTGGGATTTTTGTTTTTGATGCGCGGAGCGCCTTCAAGAATGAGGCATTGACTAGTCCAGACTTGGTTATAGTCTTGAGCAAGATCTTTGAATAGATCTTTGTTAGTTTCGCTGAGTATGAATCTAAAACTCTCAGAGTATTTTTCAAAATGAATATGATACTCAGCAAACGCAGTGATGCAGTCTTGTATCAAGCCAGGGTCTTTTGATTGAAGTATGAAATCAAAACTAGCTTCATGTTTGATTTCTCTTTTGTGGGCAAAGCCAAGTATATGACTGGTGTCAGCTGGATCGGCAAAGACAATGATGTTTTCTATTTCTTCTTTAAAGAATAGGCGTGAGCGAAAAAGCTCATCGCGGTATTCAAGAATCTGTTTGCTACTGTCAATTTCAACAAGCTTGTCAATGTCTTCTCTTTCTAGTACCCGGCAATGAATAGTTGGTTTGGTGTTGTCATGAAGGTCATGATGTTTGGAATCATATTCAAAACAATAATTGCGATCGAATCTTTTGAAGCCGCAATTATGCATAAATTCAATGTCTTGAACTTGCTCAACTTCATCAAACTCTGCAAAGAAATATCGTACTTTTCTCTTTCTGCTGAAGTGATTAGTAAATTGGTTCAAAAACTCTCTGGTTCTATTTCCGCTTTCATGAACTTGATAAAGTCTTCTGTTTTTGTATAGTTTGGAATAGAGCAGGCAATCAATCAATTTGCCATTTTCAAACAAGCCGTAGTAGTCCTTCCCCCAAAGTAGGTCTTTTTTGAGGCTAAATATGTCTATTAAATTGAGTTTTCTGGTATTTAACATCGCGTACTAATTCATTAGACCTGTTGCCAAAGCGAAGCTTGAGCGTAATCAGGTCTAATAAAAAACTTCAAAATCTAAGATTTTGATAGAGTTATTGCACAAGGGCGAAGCCCTTTAGCAACAACTCTATTATACATAGCTCTGTTGCAAAATACATGAAATTAGGTGTCTGCCGCAAGCTTAGGCTTGTCGCGTAATGTCCAATAGCTGCGTTACGCTCGATCTCATTTATGAATAATAAACTTTGATCAAGCCCTTCGGGCTCGCCAGCCTTGCTATTGAACATTACACAATAACCCTAGTATACTGGTTAGCATGGATGAAGTCGCAAAACTAACTGGAGACAGGTACAAAAGTTCTTTTGAGAGCTTCTTGGGTGTCAAATTTCTTAAGTATGAAGAAAGTGTTTGCCACATCACTCTAGATATTACGAACGATCACTTAAACATCGGTGGCTCAGTCCATGGTGGGATTATTAATTCACTTTGTGATATTGCTCTTTCTGGCGCAGTGACTTGTGATTTTATGGACAATGCCCATAGCGTTGTTACTATGCAAATGAATGTTAATTTCCTTAGAGCCGGAAGACCTGGTGATAAATTAACTGCTTGGGGTGAAGTCGTGAAGAAAGGTAGAACGATTTACTATGTTGAAGGTGGAGTCAAAAACCAAGACGGTAAACTGCTTGCAAGGGCAACTGGTGATTGGTTTGTCAAAAGTAAATGAAAAAAATAATTAGCCATGTACTGTTAATTAGCCTCTCTTGCATTTTTTTATTGCCACTTATTTGTATTATTTCAACGAGCCTTAAGGGTTCTGAACAGATTTATAGTAGACATCCTGCAAAACAGCGTTTTGCTAGTGATGTCGACACACAAAAGGTCGGAACGGTGCAAAGCACTAGTTTCGTGAGTAAAGATCAAGGTGACTTTTGCAGTGGACCAGTTTCGAAACAAAGTTTCGATGTACAGGTCGCTTTAAAAAAGGTAGCAACCACGCTGAATGCGCGTGTTGCCTTTGGAGATAATTCCGACTTTCAAAACAAGTCTAGTAAGTCCAGTAGTGGGTTTGAGTGGATTCCTAATCCTGTTGTTTGGTCCAATTTTTGGTTGGCTCTTAGTAAAATCAACTTCTTAAATTCTTTGCTAAATACGATTTATATTGCTGTTTTTAATATTTTTGGAGTTGTGGTTGCTTCCTCATTGGCTGCTTATGCTTTTAGTGCACTTGAATGGAAGGGGCGCGATTTGTTTTTTGCAATCACTCTTGCTACTATCATGCTGCCTGACATGGTTCTGATGGTGCCACAGTTTATTCTATTCAAACAAATGGGTTGGTATGGAACTATGTTACCGCTCATTGTGCCGTATTTTTGCGGGCTGCCATTCTATATATTTTTATTGCGTCAATTCTTTTTGACCATCCCTCGTGATCTTGCTGACTCCGCGCGTATCGATGGCGCTAATGAATTCACTATCTGGAAAGATATTTATGTTCCATTAGCCAAGCCAGCTTTGATGGTGGTTGGCTTGTTTCAATTCTTGATTAGCTGGAACGACCTGCTTAAACCAAGTATCTTCCTTATCGACGAAACTCAATATACTTTGTCACTGGCCTTGCAGCAATATCAAAGCAAGCTTGGCGGAGCCGAGTGGGGACCATTGATGGCTGCTGTTTTAATTATGATAGTGCCGATTGTGATACTTTTCTTACTGACGCAAAAGTATTTTGTGAAGGGGATTGCAATGAGTGGTTTGAAAGAGAGTTAAAAACAAAAACCAGCTCCTTGGAGCTGATTTTTCGATTCGGGGGGACTTCCTTGAATGATGCATATACAAGGTATAGACGTATTGTTTTTTGACAAGTTTGTGTGATTATTTGTTTAAAAATCTTTAATTTAGCTGTATTTTGGGTGGTTTCAGCTATAAATAGAGCTCTCGATTACTTCGCTAAAGCTCGCAATGACAAGTTTGTGGATTTAAATCTTAACCCTCAACTTATCAAAATCAATAGTATCACCAAAGATCACATTGAAGCCAAGTCCAATTTGATTACGAATGGTATCGTAACTTACGCGCATCTTGAAGTCCTCTGCTCCAAACTCTGTTCTGATTTGATTATTGGTAAAACGTTCTTTGTCCAAGCTGTAGGTAAGCAAGGTACCGATACTGAACCATTTATTGACTTCATAATCACCATCAAGAATTACTGCTTGGAAACCATCAACGAATTGATCAAACAAAAACGGTGAACTGCCTCCGATGGCTGCAAATAAATAAGCAAGTTCAAATTTGAGATTGTCAAATCTAGTTTCAAAAGCAGGACCGAAACGAGCTACTTGCAAGCTGTCTCCAGTATCATAGAATCTAAGAGCAGCTTGCGATCTTCCTCGCACACTAAAGTTGTATTTTTCGTTTCCATAACGCCAAATAGGTTTGGTATAAAAATCAGTTTCAAATTCTATTCTGTAACCACTATGCTCTTTGCCAAGTCCACCAGCTCCACGTTCTTCAGCGAGTTGCTCCCTACGCTCTTCACTAAAGAGATCGTTGTTGTCACTTGCCCAACCGGCTGCTGAGCGAATGCGCATACCTCTGTCATCCATAAAAGGAAGTTTGAGTCTGAAGTCACTAGAGAGATCGTAGAGCTGTCCTACTTGGCTGGTTCCAAAGACACTGTTACGTTTGAATTGGTTTACTAAAGCATCTACTTGAAGGTATCTATGCCATATATTTTGGTGAGCATTTAGAATAAAGCGCTCTTCAAGTTGTCCGTAACCTGCCATCAATGAGGTCGTGTCGCCTGGTGTATTGAAAGAACCAATTGCACCAAAAGATACTTCTGGTCCGTTACCAATTTGCACTAGAGGCACAATTGAAAAAACACCCGGCTTTGTTTCATAAAAAAATCTTGGACCCATTGCAAAACCACCGATCCGCTCATTGGTACCAATAATTGGTCCTTTGAATTTAGTATTGCCTGCTTCACCTACTGTTGTTGTAATATGGACTGGTGATGGGATACTAAGATGTTCACCGATCCACAAACGTGCGCCTTTGATTTTGAGGTTGTTAGTTTTGCGAGTATTGTCGTAGTAAACCTCTTTAGCTGTATAGCGAACAGTTTTTTTGTCTGAAACGTCGTTCCAGTCTACTTGTCGGCGCATTGCTTGGCGGCGTTGATCGAAGCCATATCGAGTTCTGACTCTTGTAGCGTGAGAATAAACTGAGATTGGTTCATCGAGCGCCACTGTTCCTTGATTGAAGTTGAGGATGTTTTGGGACTTCTTGCCTTCTTGTTTGGTATGGTATTTTGATTTGAGTTCGCGCGCTAGCATCTTGATGCCATTGGCGTAAAGTCTTGGTTCTGTTAGCTTATATTCGCTAGTCCCAACATTGAAAGAAATATAGTTACCATAAATTGTGTCTGTGCCAGCAGGTAGCTCGTCGTCATAGCGCAGCTCTTCAAGAATGCTGGCATCAGTTGCTTGTACCATTTTAACATTGCCTGTGGCTTCAAGTATTTTGGCTTGAGTGTCGTAACTAATATAGTCTGCAAAAAGTTTGGCTTTACGTGAACTGAGATAAGTCTCAGCATTGCCGCTTGCTTCATAAAATGTTTTTTCTTGATCGTAACTAACTTCATCGGCGACAATATCAATTATTGCTTCAGAAGCAAGTTCAGTTTGAGTTTTGTTTTGCACATCTTCTTTTGCAATCGGAAAATAGAGCTTGCTTGGGTTTGCAGCTACTGGGCTAATAAGGCTGCTTAGTATTAGACATCCTGCAAAACAAAGTTTTGCGAGTGATGTCGACACAAAAAAGGTCGGAACGGTGCAGAGCACTAGTTCCGTTAATAAAGAGAAAGGGGACTTTGGCAGTAAGTTTATTAATAGGGCTAGGGTTTTGCGATGCACCTGCTAATTATAAGGGGATTTGGATAAAGAGACCAGTAAACATACCGTCTTGACGCATCTGGCCGCAATTGACTTGTTATGATAGATAGAACTCAGCTCATTATGTTTGTTAAATCACTCAAATTACTCGGATTCAGAAACTATTTAGAAGCGGCGATTGAATTCAATCAGTCCAAGACTATCATTATTGGCAAAAACGCTCAAGGCAAGACTAACTTGCTTGAAGTGATTCAAATTCTTAGTCACGTGAAATCAAGACGTGCGAGTCGCGATTCTGACTTGGTGCATTTTGATTTGGGTGAAGCTATTATTCATGCTATTGCAGAAAGAAAGCAAGAAGAACTTGAGATAGCTCTTTTGATTCGTCGTAGTGGTAAAAGAACTCTCAAGATTAATGAGATTAGTCACAAACCCAATGAATTATTACATCATATATTTTCTGTTTCTTTTATGGTGGATGATATCGAAATAATCAATGGTAGTCCGTCTCACCGGCGTGATTGGTTAGATTCTGTAATTGCTCAATTGGATTTTGGCTATAAGGACAAGCTAACCAAGTTTGAGAAGATACTGGCACAACGCAATTCATTTTTTAAGGAATTAGTTGAAGCAGGGAGTTATTATTATCGCGATCTCAATACTAGTCAACAAGATCAATTGATGGTTTGGGATGAGCTTTATATCGCTGCAGCAAATGAAATGACTGGACTTAGAGCGAACTTCATTATGGAGCTTGAACCGATTGCCGCTCGCTATTATAGTGAGATCTCTGGAAGCGACACTGTGCTTGCTTTAGATTATATGGGCATGCAAATTGATCAAGAAGCGCTTGAAGATGTAAGAGCAAGAGATTTTGCTCGAGGTTATTCAAATATCGGTCCTCATCGTGATGAAATTAAGTTCTTATTGAATGGCTCACTTGCTGCTAGTTTTGCTTCGCAAGGTGAGCGCCGTAGTATCACTCTCGCTATTAAACTCGCTGAGCTTGAGCTGCACAAAACTAAACATGGTGAGTACCCGATTTTATTACTGGATGATGTACTTGCTGAACTAGATGAAGATAGGCAGGACTATTTGTTAGAGTGTATTAATCCACAAACTCAAGTCATTATTACCACTACTCATATTGGTAAGCATCTTGAGAAGTGGAGTGAGAATGCACAGATTATGGAGATTGAAGCAGGGAGGGTCATGGGTACAAGCTCAGAGTCCACACTTTGTTACGATATTGTCTAGATGGCCAAACGAATCAAACTAGCTGAGCCAGTAGGGATCAAGGAAGTACTGAGCCAAGTCTTTAAGAACTTGGAGATTGATGGCAAGATGGATGATTTTAAAATCATGCAAGCTTGGGATGGATTTTTGAGCACTGCAACCAAGCCCTTACTTGCCAAGAAACTCAAAGAATATACTTTTGCTCATCGTGTGACTAGACATCCTGCAAAACAAGGTTTTGCTAGTGAAGATAAAGAGGACTTTTGCAGTAAGTCTACTATAGAACGTATTTTGATAATTGGAGTGCGCTCTGCTGTCATGGCAAATGAGCTTCAATTTATGAAACCTATGCTTCAAAAAAAATTCAAAGAACTAATGATAGAACTTGAACTACCAGAGATTGCTGAGATTGCTTTTGAGTTGCGTAATTAGGGTTTAATTCGTGTCCCTGATCCAAGATCAGTAAAAACTTCAAGTAATAAACTATGCTCGTTTAAACCATTAAGAATAATTGCCTCTGCTACTCCGTTTTCAATTGCTTTAATGCAGCATTCGGTTTTGGGGATCATGCCACCGTTGACGACTTTGTCTTTGATAAGTTGGCGAGCTTCTTTAATACTGAGCTCGGTGATTAAAGATGCAGGATCATTTTTGTCTTTGAGAATACCAGGAGTGTCAGTCATTAACATCATCTTGCAAGCATTCATGCCAACTGCAAGTTCTGCACACATAGTATCAGCGTTAATATTGTAGGCATTACCTTGTTCATCTGGCGCAATAGAACTAATTACTGGAATCATTCCTAGTTTAAGTATTTGATGAACCAATTCTAAGTTTGATGATTTAATATCACCAATCATGTTGCCATCTGTGGCACTAGCGTGTCGCTCAGCGATCATGATACGGCCGTCTCTACCACTGAGACCTATTGCTTTAGCTCCAGCGCAATTGATCATTGTTACTAGCCTACGTTGCACTTTACCGTGCAAAACCATTTCAACTACTTCCATGGTTTCTTTGTCTGTAGTTCTTAGTCCATTTTCAAATATTATTTCTTTGCCTAGTTTAGTGAGCATCTCATTGATCTCGGGGCCGCCACCATGAACCAGGATCACTTTGATTCCTACGCTATTGAGTAAAACCAAATCCTTGATTGTTGATTCTGAAACTGTTTGATTAGTCAGCGCAGAGCCACCGTATTTAATTACAAAAATCTTGTTCTCATATTTTTGAATATAAGGAAGGGCTTCTGCCAGGTGATGTACTCTTTCGTGTGACATTGGAATTTGTTAATTGTAGCTTAATCAGCTATTGAGCTTATTCCACAAGGGTTTCTTTCTTATTCAAGTAGTTGTTTGTCAAATATTAGGACTATTAGACCTGTACATCGAAACAAAGTTTCGATGTACAGGTCGCTCAAAAAAAGGTAGCAACCGCGCG
>JAQCFG010000007.1 GCA_027618255.1 Cyanobacteriota bacterium | reverse complement strand
CGTTCGCATGAGCATTAACACTCAACGGGATTTAAGCTTATAATCTTTGCTCCACAAACTAAACCTATCAAAGTTTGTTTCGCGCACTAACCGTGTTTGTGACTTGTTAGTTAGTGGGTTAGCCCCTAATTAACAAGTAGTTGTCCTCAGTATGTCGGGACTATGCTACGCGAAGAGCAGGAGCTGCGAAAGCAACTTCTACTTTTTCAGTAGCGAACTCAGATGTTTCTACACTTATTTTTTGCCTTGGTTTTACCAGGACCTAGACTACCTGGACTCGCGTTTTATAATCTCCGACCCCTGTCAAAGCTAACACGCCCCCATATTTTATTTCCACCAAATTTTCAGTCTTCTACAGGTAATAAGCACAAGCTCACTACCTACTTAAGTATATCATTCCACAGATAAGGAAGGGTTAATCCGCTCTATAATTAACAAAGATTCAAAAGGAGTTCTATATGAAAAACAAAATCTCATTTCTTACATTAATTATGGCAATGCTTATGTCAATCGCGACACCTGCATTTGCAGCAGCTGGTACTAGAAACGAGATTACTGGCAAAAAAGTCGGTTGGCATGCTGTTGCAGGACTATTACCACCATTTAGATTCTGGTCTGGTTACGACGCTCTTTATAATAGAGACGGTGGATACTGGGAAGGCAAGATCTAAGCCTCTACTAGATTAGATATTTCAGAACCATGCAAAGACGACTCTAAATTAACTAGAGTCGTTTTTGCTATTTGGCTCAAAGCTTCAGCCGTAAAAAACGCTTGGTGACCGGTTACTAAGACATTTGGGAAAGTCAATAAACGAGCAAGCACCTCGTCTTGCATAATCATGCCAGTATGATCTTCAAAAAACAAACCTGCTTCTTCTTCATAAACATCAAGTCCTAAGTATCCAATCTTGCCTGACTTAAGACCTGCAATCGCAGCTTTGCTGTCTATCAAAGCTCCGCGGCTAGTATTAATTATCATCACACCGTCTTTCATTTGTTCAATTGCTTTTGCATCAATCAAATGTTTGGTTTCTTGATTCAAAGGACAATAGAGACTAACAATATCAGAAGCTTGCAAGAGTTCCGGCAAAGTCACTTGCACAGCAAAGTCCAAATCTCCCTTGTAGTAAGGATCATAGACAAGTACCTTCATGCCAAAACCATCAAATATCTTGGCAGCCACTTGTCCAATACGACCGCAACCAATTATGCCAATTGTTTTACCCGCAAGATCAAAACCTTGAAGACCGCAGAGTTTGAAATTAGATTCTCTAGTTCTATTGTAAGCCCTGTGAGTTTTTCTATTGAGAGCAAGTATCAAAGCACAGGAATGCTCAGCCACTGCATAAGGAGAGTACTCTGGAACTCTTACTATTTTGATATTGTATTTTTTGGCAGCTTCCAGATCTACATTATTGAAACCGGCACATCGAAGTGCTATAAGCCCAATGCCGTTCTCTGACAAGATCCGTAAAACCTCAGCATCAACAGAGTCGTTGACAAAAACACAAACAGCATCAAAGCCTTTGGACAAGAGAGCAGTTTTTTCATTAAGGTGAGCTTCAAGATAGATTAATTCAAAGCCATGATCTTTGTTGGCAAGATCAAAGGATTCAATGTCATAAGTCTGGGCACTGTAGAATAAAACTCTCACGAGCTTTATTCTAATTGTTTCAACAGGATAATTTTTGACTTAAGTCAAAAATTAAGACTTCACACTAGCAATAAAATTTTCAAAAGCCTTAAGATCCTCTGTCAAAGTCACAGTCTTGGTACCAATAATCGCCATATCAGCACCCTGTCTGTATGCAGCTTCCACTTTCTCTCGTGAATCAATTCCAAAACCAAGTGCAATTGGTTTATTGCCAAAGGATTTGAGCTTAGCGATAGTTTGATCTAATAATTCTTTTTCACTTTGATCTTTACCGGCATCGCCAGCACCAGTAATCCCAACCCTGCTAACCAAGTAGACAAAAGGATTAGAGAGATCATAGATACGCTTGAGCCTTTCTTCTGTGCTGGTGATTGCAGCAAGCAAAACAAGATCTAACCCAGCAGCTTTAAATTTGGTGCTTAATTCTTCAGCCTCATCCACTGGAAGATCAGGAATCAAGATACCCGAAATCTTATTAATTAAACACTGTTGAATTAATTTATCCCAGCCGTAAGCAAAAAGAGGATTGTAATATGAAAACAAAATCGTCTTGGTTTTCACGCCAGACTGCTTGAACAAATCAAAGACCTTGTCTAGATTCATGCCTTGCTGCAAAGACTCAAAAGCAGCTTTCTGGATCACTGGCCCGTCTGCTAGCGGATCAGAGAAAGGTACGCCTAGCTCAATTAAATCAACTTGACTTTTCTCTAGAATACGCAAGGCTTCAATCGTTGCATCTGCATTTGGGTATCCGGCTGTGATGTAAATTCCGAGCATCTAAAACATTATGATAGCAGGGATAAGATCCTGACGTCATCTTACGGGGTCTCAGTTCCTTCACCAGTGAACTCTCAGTCTTCCATCCTCCCTGAATCCTCAGGATGACGGATATGATAAAATCCTTTATATGGCAACAGCAACCAAGCAAGAATACAATATCACCATTGGACTAGAAGTTCATGCCCAGCTCAAAACTGAGTCCAAGCTCTTTTGCTCATGTTCTACTGAGTTTGGTAAAGAACCTAACGCTAATACTTGCCCAGTATGCATGGGTTACCCAGGTGTGCTGCCTGTCCTGAATAAACAAGCCGTCGCTTATGCAATTACTGCTGGGCTTGCGCTTGGTTGCAAGATTGATCTTAATTCGCGTTTTGATCGCAAACAATATTTTTATCCAGATCTTCCCAAGGGTTATCAGATTTCTCAATTCGATAATCCAATTTGTAATCATGGTAAGCTAACCATTCCAATTAACAACGCGAATAGCACTCACGAAAATCCTTCAGATGCAAGGCTTGCGAAGAGTGAGCAGGCTGAGTTGACTGAGCCGTCAATGATGACTGCACACGATGAGCGTAACGCAGCAGGTGAGGATTTTCGTAAGGGCTATAAGGATGTAAGGATCTTACGTATTCACATGGAAGAAGACGCCGGTAAATTAGTTCACGCAGGAGCCGAAAGACTTCATGGTTCAGACCACTCACTTGTTGACCTCAACCGTGCTTCAACCCCGCTAATAGAGATAGTTTCAGAGCCCGATATTAATTCAGCAGAGGAAGCCGTCACCTATGTCAAAGAATTGCGCAAGGTACTTCTTTATACTGGTGTTTGTGACGGTAATATGCAAGAAGGATCACTAAGATGTGATGTTAATATTTCACTCAATAAACCAGGTCAACCACTTGGTACTAGAGCGGAAATCAAAAACGTCAATAGTTTCCGTTCGATCTCGCGTGCTATCGAGTATGAGTACAAACGTCAATCACAAATCCTTGATGAAGGCGGCAAGATAGTTCAAGAGACTAGATTGTTTGAAGAAGGATCAGGTAAAACCCACTCTATGAGATCGAAAGAAGAGGCTCACGATTATCGTTATTTCCCTGAGCCAGATTTATTACCAGTCACGCTAGAACAAAAACAAGTTGATGATGCTCGTGCAGCCTTACCAGAACTTCCGCAACAAAAGAAAACAAGATACATTGAAGAGTTTCAAATCAATGAAGATACAGCAACTACATTGACTGATGATTTAGCTACTGCTCATTTCTTTGAAGAAGTTCTTACAAAGGGAGCTAAAGCAAACAAAGCAGCTAACTGGATTATCGGACCTATCGCTGCCTATCTCAACGAAAACAAAAAATCACTTCATGAAACCAAGCTCAGTGCTGAACTGCTCGCTGAAATGATAGTACTAATTGAAAAGGGCACAATCTCTGACAATATTGCCAAAAACGATATTATCAATGAGCTCTTAGAAAACGGTAGCCCAGTAGCTAAGCTAATTGAAGACAAGGGCTTAGCGCAAATCACCGACACTGACGCTATTGAAGCAATAGTGCAAGAAGTGATAGATGCTAACCCTAAACAAGTAGAGCAATTTAAGTCAGGCAACGACAAAATCCAAGGATTTTTTGTTGGGCAAATAATGAAGAAGACCGAGGGCAAGGCGCCGCCAGCTTTGGTCAATCAATTACTTGGAAAGTTACTTAAGTAATAGGCACAACCGGATATTTTTGACTTAAGTCAAAAATTATCTTCCTAATGCAGGTGCACCAGCTGCACTCGCCTGAGGATTACTATCAGTGCCAACCGTCATCTCTCTACCAGCACCAAAAATAGTTTCACAAATCTCTTGCAAGGCTGGACCCAGTATCGGAATCTTACGTAAGATAGAAGTTGCCTTTGCAAGATTCATCAAAACACTCAAGCCAAATGGAGCAATTGCAGCACCAGCAAGTGTCTTCATACGCACTACTGGCTTACCATCACTTATTTCAGTAAACAAATTATGTTTACCAAAAAACGCCGAGGTCAAACCAAAAAATAAACCACCTTGTAATATCCCCATAATCCCGTGAGGCAACCAACCAAGCTTGAGATCTTGAGTTGGTACCATCATTGTTGAAACACTTTTGAGAATATTTTTTACTGATTTCACACCAGTAACCAAACCACCAAGTCCAGCAATTGCTGTAATCCAAACTGGATTGGCTGCTGTTTTATTCAAACCAAGTTTGGTTATATCACCGAGACTCGCAACAATAGAACTAGTTGCAGCTCCTGCAGTTCGTAAAGCATTTAGACCATTATTAGTAACAGCTTGTGTCTTTGCTACTACATCTTTATGTAATAAACTTCCGAGATTCGCCTCCATTATATTAGACTGTATCGGTCTTGGAGAAACAGTAAAAGAATTATCACTTCCCGGAGACTTAGACTGATGTTTCAAAGCATCATTAGCAAGAATCAAAGTACCAGCTGTTGTAGCCGGCTGAGTATCAGCTGCAGCACGCGATGATACATACTCAGGATTTCTTCGAGCGATTGCTGTATTCTGGCTAGTACCTGTACCTACGATGAGTATTCTCCTTAATTGCGAACGTATGCATATGCTTTAAGCGGGCCGCAATCAGGTCTTAAAACCATGGCCAAAATCTCTTTAATAATTTGCTTAATCATATAAATAACCTCAACTTGTTAATATGTATTAATACTAGCTTACCAGGGCTTAACTGTAAAGCTCTATTGCGGGAAATCCCTTAACCTTGGAATATATTTTTCGACCTGAAACAGCCAAAAATCCAATATATTCAAGGATTTTAGCTCAAATCTATCTCAGGATCAATAAATCCAAATGCCATAAAGCGTAAAACTATGATATAAAAGCAACAAAAGCAAACATATATAAGAATGTGTTTTCTAACTAAAATCAAACAAAATGGCAACAACTAAGACAAAAGAAAAAGAAGCGGATTTCAAATACCTAGTAATAGTAGAGTCCCCGGCAAAATCCAAGACCCTCACCAAAATACTTGGTAAGGATTTTCTGGTGAAATCAAGTATTGGACATATTCGAGATCTTCCTGCCAAAGGACTTGGTATCGACGTCAAGAACAACTTTGAGCCCAGCTACGAAATCATGACTGGCAAAGACAAAGTAGTTAATGAACTTAAATCATATGCAAAACAAGCTGAACATGTCTATTTAGCTAGTGACCCGGATCGCGAAGGAGAAGCTATTGCTTGGCACTTGTCAGAAATCCTAAATTGCAAGAAAAAAGATATTTCAAGAATCGCATTCAACCAAATTACTCCTACTGCAGTCAAAGCTGCTGTAAATAGTCCTCGCCAAATTGATCAAGCCTTGGTAGACGCGCAGCAAGCAAGAAGAATGCTCGACAGACTAGTAGGTTATAAAATCAGTCCACTGCTCTGGCGCAAAGTTGGTGGGCGTAGTGCAGGTAGAGTTCAATCTATTGCTGTTAGATTAATTTGTGAACGTGAAGAAGAAATCAATCTTTTTGTTCCAGAAGAATACTGGTCTCTCAATGCTGATGTTCAGGAAGCCAAAACCAATATCAACTTTGAAATTAGTCTTGCTCAAGTTGATTCCAAACGAATAGTGAGTCCAGTGAAGGACTACGACCCTACTAAAGCAACTGTAATTAAATCAGAAGACGAAATGAATAAAATCATCACTCGCACGAAGGCAAGCAAACTGGTAGCTAGCAAAATAGCCAGTAAGCCAAGTAGCAAAAAAGCTCAACCACCTTTCAAGACTTCTACCTTGCAACGTACTGCCAGTAACGCACTTGGCTTCAACGTCAAACGGACAATGCAAGTCGCTCAGAAGTTATATGAGGGTATGAAGATCGGTACCACTGACGAAGTCGGTTTGATTACCTATATGAGAACCGATAGTTTACGTATCGCACCAGAGGCTCAAATTGAAGCCAAAGAATATATCGAGAAGACTTGGGGTCCGGAATACTACCCAGAAACTACAAATGAGTACAATAAAACCAAAAAGAAAAACGAGCAGGATGCTCACGAGGCTATTAGACCGACATATATCGACAAGACTCCTGACAGCGTGAAGCAATACCTAAGTGATGAGCAGTACAAACTCTACAAACTAATCTGGCAACGTTTCATGGCATCGCAAATGGTTCCAATGAAATTAGAAATCAAAACAATTGAAATCAGCTCAGAAAACAAAGATCTATTGTTTAGAGCAAGCCACAGCAAAAAAATCTTTGCTGGTTACTCAATTCTTTATGGCAAAGACAAAGAGATTGGTGAAGAACTTGAAGCAGAAATCGAAGACTCCAAATTCTCTGATAGTCTCAAAGAAGGTAGCGAGATAGATCTACTGAAGACCAAACCAAATCAGCACTTTACTGAGGGTCCTCCTCGCTTCAATGAAGCTAGCCTGGTCAAGGTACTTGAGGAGCAAGGTATTGGTAGACCGTCTACTTACGCACCAACTATCAATACTATCCAAGATCGCAAGTATGTAGAGAAAGTCGAGGGAGGCAACGGGCTCAAACCTACCAAGCTTGGTATCCAAGTCAATAAGCTACTTGTCGATCATTTTGGCAACTATATCAACGTTGATTTTACTTCTAGTATGGAATCAAACCTAGACAGTGTTGCAGAGAAAGGTCTTGATTGGATCATTATGCTCAAAGAGTTTTACTTAGGTAAAGAATGGAAGAAGAAAGAAAAAATCAAACCACGTCGCAAGACTAAAAAAACACTCGAAGACAAAACTCCAGATCCATATTACTTACTTGCACCTGGATTTATTGATGAAGTCAAAAAAGCTTCTGAAGCAATTGACAATGTCGTAATTGAAACAGAGTATAATTGCCCGACTTGCGAGTCAACGATGCACCTTAAGAGTTCGCGTTTTGGTCCTTTCTTGGGTTGTTCTCAGTATCCAGATTGTCAAATCATTATCAATCTAACCAAAGAAGGTACTCCAGCTCCAGAAGATAGACCATACACAGAAGAGAATTGCAAAAAATGTAAGAAGGATCAATCCCTGGTGATTCGTTACGGTCGTTACGGTGACTATCTTGCTTGCACAACCACAGACTGTGACTTCACTTCACCGATACAAAAAAAGACTGGCATCAACTGCCCGCGCGAGGCTTGCGGTGGTGAGATCGTCGAGAAAAAATCACGCTTCAATAAAATATTTTTTGGTTGTAACAACTGGTCAGCCAATGGTTGCGAAGAAGTTTTTTGGTATCATCCAATTAACCAACACTGTCCTGACTGCAACAAATTAATGATGTACAAAAACCTCAAACGTGGTGACAAACTTGCTTGCTCTGACACCAAGACTTGTGGTTACAACAGACTTGCAAGTCCAAAAGACATTGAACAGTACAGACCCAAATTTGAAGAAATTGAAAGCCAAAAAGAAAAATCTGTTTTTAGCTTATAACGAACTGCTCCTCATCCATATGACCTAGACTAGCAAGTTGATTTATTAATTCTACTCTTGGCAGAACTGTATTACACATAGTAGACTTTAGGTAACAAGGCCTAACTTTGCATAAAGCGTTAAAGTTTTGCCCCAGATAAGCCGATTAAAACATATGTGCAGGTGATTTATTGCTTGCATAAATCTAAGAAAACTTAGATTTGGGATCATCTCGGAGGATATCGGCCTAAGAATTAGAAAAGATTCAAGGGCCACGTAACTGATGGAGAAACGAATGGAAAACATAGTAGATGAGTTCAAGAAGTATGCCAAGGAATTGGGTACTTTGTATAGAACAAGAAAGGAACTGGACAGCCTCATAGAAAAATATGAAACCAAGCTCAAGTCACTAGGAGAGGTACTTGAATTTGCTGACACTGCCGAAGTTTCTTACCGAGCAGCCGAGGAGCCCGCTCAACAATAGACCAGTATCTACACCCATTAAACATCAGAAATGACACGCTTCAATGCCTGATTCTCGCAAGAGAGTCAGGCATTAAGCTTAGAGCTTAGGGTCAGGTCTCCACATTTTTTCAGAACCGCGAAGTATATTCCCCCCTTAGAGTTTTAAAATGTGGAGACCTGACCCTTATTTGGTTGCTGGTTTCAGATCGCGCTTAATGCTCTCTTTGTTGAGGTTTTGTAAGCTCTCATAAAAATCAAAAGACCAGTAACCTCTGGTAGTTCTTGCTAGAACCCGAAACTTGTCTCTTAGCGAGATCAGGTACTTGTCTGTCCATTCCTCAATATCACCCTTAGCTTTAACCGCTTTCTTATAGGTATCTACCAATTGATCCAACTGTTTCTCTTCTTTACTTAGTGTTGCTTTGGCCATTTTGTTCTTTGACTCCGAATATGAAATTAATATCGTTTCTAATATTGTAACATTAAAACTATTTTATAAAAAAATAATGAAACCTTAAGAAAAGTATGGTACAATGTTCATATAGTTCAGAAACAGAATATTGGTGGACAAACGAGTTAAATAATTAACACGAACCACAATCTACGACAAATGTAGGCGTTTCTGGATAGTTAAATTGAATATACAAAAACACTCTTGATCTGGTCGTTCGAGAGTGTTTTTTTTTCGTATGGTCAGGATACGACCCTAACAATGCTAAGATTTCCAATATGCCAAGCCTGCCAATAGAGAAATTCACTCCTGTAATGCAGCAATACTTCAACGAAAGAAGTAAAATCACCGGCAAAGCAGTACTTTTATTTAGAATGGGGGATTTTTATGAGGCATTCTTTGATGATGCCACCACTATCGCCAAAGAGCTCGATATCACCCTTACAGGCAGAGCTGAGAACAACTATCCCGGCGGGCGCATCCCCATGGCTGGAGTACCGGCAAGAGCGGTTCGCCCTTATATCGCCAAACTACTGGAAAACAACTACAAGGTCTATATCGCTGAGCAAATGGCTGATCCTAAGGACTGCAAGGGATTAGTACCGCGAGCAATTGCCAAGGTCTTCACTCCGGGCACAATCAACGATCTTGATTTGATTGATGGTTACAAAAACAACTTCATCCTGGCTCTTTACTCCAAAGCCCCATTTAGTAATTATGGTTTAGCTTACGCTGATATTTCAACGGGAGAGTTTTATGCAACAGAAGTCCAAGAAGAATACCTTCAGCAAGAACTCACTAGAATTAACCCAGCTGAAATAATCATACCTTCGGAAACTCAAGCGCGCCAAGAGGGACAGTTTGTCGCAGAGGAAGAAATCTGTTTCAAACTAGAAACAATCTATCAAGAACTTAATCTTAGTCCCTTTAACAAACGCAACTTCGACAAGAAACTAGCAAGCCACAATCTTGAAGATATTTTTGGTAGCAACATGAGTCACAACTTTGAAGCGAGTTTTGCGAAGAATGACTTTGCGTTAAGAGCCGCTGGCGCAATTATTGAATACCTCAAAGAGACTCAAGGACAGAGCTTCAGTAGTCAAGCTGCCAAAAGTTTTGATCAAATCAAGAGCTATCAAGTTGGCGAATTTATGATGCTTGACGCTAGCAGTAGAAGCAATCTTGAAATCAGCAAATGTCTCAATGGCAAAACTAAAGATAGTCTCTTTGCCATGATAGACCGCACAGCTTCCAAACCTGGCAAACGTCGTTTGCTTTCATGGCTGGAGCAACCGCTATTCAATCTAGAGATGATTCAAGCAAGGCAAGCAGCTGTCACTGAACTGATTGGTCAAAACCAACTAGCGCAAGAAATCCGAGACCTACTTTCTAATAGCTACGATATTGATAGACTCTCCAATAGATTAATCAGCCAACTCATTAACCCCAAAGAAGCAATCGCGCTGAAGGATTCTTTATTACTAGTAGCTCAGATCTCAAGCTTGATGCAAAACCTTGAATCAGGTTTGCTAACTAGCCTCAAACATATCCCTCAAGAAGTATTAGATTTCACTCGATTAGTAGAGGATGCTATTCACCCTGAGCCAGGAATGGCAATCACTGACGGCAATATAATCAAAGCAGGATTTAATCAAGAGCTTGATGAATTGATTGGCTTAGTGGAGGATTCCGAATCATGGCTACGCAATTTTGAAGAAACTCAAAGAACTGAAACTGGTATCAAGAATATCAAAGTCGCGTTTAATAAAGTGCACGGATATTTTATCGAAACATCCAGAGCCAATCAAAGTAAATTACCTGATCACTACATCATCAGGCAAACAATGATCAACACGGTAAGAGCCGTCACCGAAGAGCTTAAAGAATTTGAGGACAAGATCACTAACGCACAGGCTAGGCGTAACGCCCTTGAGCACCAGATCTTTACTAGCTTGCGCAAAACAATGTCAGAGCCAGCACGCATCATCAAAGAACTAGCTAATCAAGTCGCCGAGCTTGATGCGCTCACCTCAATGGCAATTCTTGCCAAAGAGCAAAACTATTGCCTGCCAGAATTGAACAACAGTGATGAGCTTTATATTAAAGATGGTAGACATCCAGTGGTTGAACAGAAACTTGGATTGGGTGAGTTTGTTGCTAATGATATATCACTGAACAATGCAGAAAAAATCATTATATTGACCGGTCCAAACATGGCTGGCAAAAGTACCTACATGCGCCAAAACGCTCTCATCATCATACTTGCACAAATCGGCTCTTACGTCCCAGCTCAAGCTGCACGTATAGGTTTAGTAGATAGAATATTTACCAGAATTGGAGCCAGTGATGATCTTGCTTCCGGACGCTCAACCTTCATGGTTGAGATGGTTGAGACGGCAAGTATTCTTAACGGCATGAGCTCTAAGAGCTTTGTGGTGCTTGATGAGATTGGTAGAGGAACCAGTACTTATGATGGCGTTGCCATCGCTTGGTCAATTGTTGAATACTTAGCCAAGAACAGCAAACCAAGAACCATTTTTGCAACTCACTATCATGAGCTAGCCAATCTTGACAAGGTTTTTCCAATCGTACAAAACTACCAAGTACTTGTTGCAGAGAATAATAATCCAAATGCCAAGGCACGAATTGAATTCTTGCACAAAGTAGTAGAGGGTTCAGCCGACAAAAGTTATGGTATAGAAGTAGCCCGCCTCGCTGGTCTGCCAAAACAAGTGCTAGAAAGAGCCAAAGCCATTAACAATCAGCTACAGGCTCAACGTAATCGCAAGCTCGGTATGAGCAAAAAACAAATTGATCAACACGGTATTGGTGAAGCAATTGCCCTTGATGGTTCACTTGAGATAGAGAAGTTGCCGCTGTTTACGTCATCCCAGTGATTCTCCCTAGCCATACGGGTTGCATAACAATACCCATTGGGCTATTATCTACTTGAGTTTATTTACAAAGGAGTATATTCTAAATGTCAACAATAACAGCCATACTTAATACACTTGCGAAAACTAATTACGAACAAGGTAGTAAGTTTGCTCAAGTCAAAACTGCTACAGGTGCTTGGCCAGAAATCAAAGACTATTTTAGCGATGATGGACAGGTAATTAACTTTGACGCAACTAGCGTTAGATCAAGCTTTGAAGCGCTGTCAAAAATGGACTCTAATCTGACAACTATAATGCCTAAAATGCCTAATGCGCAACATCAATACCTCCCTATCACATTAAGAAATAAGCTACAAACTTTATTGTCTAATCTAGTAATTAAATTCAAAGAACAAGTCTTGGATAAATATTTTGCAGCATTTTTTCCAAATCAAACTATCAAAGAACAAGGAGTTAGCACTCTAGTTGATGACGCCTTTGTTGACAGTATCACCACGGGCGGTTTAGCTGCGTTTGTACAAGGTGCTGATTATCAAACTTATAACAATAGATTCCAGCAAACTCAAACAGCATTAGCTAATGCAAATAACTCTGAGGCTGGGCTTGAATACTTCAAATGGTTGGATATTAATGGCGTCATAACTCAAAGTATGGCTGAAGCTCAGCAAGTTGCTGATTCACTTCATGAAGAGGGTTTCAACAAAGCTCTAGTCATGGGCATGGGCGGCTCTTCTCAATTCCCCAAAGTCATTAATGATACCTTCCCTCAAGGAGGACTTGGAAATAATTTCAAGATGGAAGTCATGGATGGTACGGATTCAGCCAGTCTCAAATCTAAATTCAAGTCATTGCAAATTCAAGCTAATGAAACTAAACAGCTAAACAACAAAACAGCCTTTCTGATCATCTCCAAATCAGGCGGCACTTTTGAAGTCAAACACGTAGTTCAAAGTATTCTAGATCATCTAACCAAATTACATCACGGCGACAAAGAAGCGGCATTAAGACAATTTGCAGAGCAAGCTGTTTTTGTTACTGAACCAGGTACAGGTACATTACGCAAACTGGCTGATAGTATTCTGAAGAAAACAGGAACTAAACCTAAAGTAGTAGAACACCCAGATCGAGTTGGTGGTAGGTTCTCCTTCTTAACGGCTGTAGGTATGCTACCAGCAGCACTCAAGGGTCTCAAGCTTGATCAATTCAAAGCTGGCTCTCAAGCTGCCATAGATGAATTCTTTGCAGAAAAAGATATACAAAATTCAGAAGTGGGCAAACTTGCTTTGCTTGATACTCTTGCAGCAAGATCAGGCAAGTTTGATGCCAAGTTTGTTGCTTCCTACACAGATAGGTTAGCTCAAGCTGGGCGTGTCAAAGAACAGCTAGCTGGAGAAAGTAATTCCAAAGGCGACGAGGCTAAGAACAATGGAGTCGATGCACTTGCAATAATTAATACAACTGGTCCATTATTCCAACACTCAACTATTGAAGGAGTGGGACGAAACGATAAACACAGATTAGTTTTTGAACAAGTTATCAGCAAGAGAGATCATGACGATATGGTTCATAGCAACCACGATCTTCCTGAACTCGAAGATGTTGCTAGAACTTCATTACACCAAGAAACTATCACCAAGCTAGCATTGCCGCTCGCTGCTCACTTGCGTGACAATAGAAAGAACCCTGTGGTTACGACTATCATGGATGATATCAATGAATACAATATTGGCTATCTCTTAATGAGAGATATGCTAACAACAGTAGTTCAAGCTGGATTACAGGATAATATAGAAGATGGTTCAGCACAGTCAGATCAAACTATTCCAGTCAACTTCGTTGAGCTCGGTAAAGAAGTACCTAGAACTATTAGAAATAATGTACAGCGATCAGTTTATCAAGATGGAGTTGAAGCCTTCAAGACAGGTAAAAACGAACTCACACCAGAGTCAGTCAGGAACTTTGCCCTTAGTGCATAAGCATTGGTCATCCGCCTTCACTCAGTTATAATGCGTCATTTGCTGAAGAAATCTAAAATAATGTGAATACGCTACAATATTATTAGTTATGACTAAAAATCCACTAATGAAGTCTTGGAACAACCTACTTTGGGGCAACTCAGTAGCACTAACTTGGACTTGGGGTTTAGGTTTATTTTTTGCAGTTCAAGTTGCAATTCAATTTGGCTTTAATGACTTAATCAAGTTTGCAACTATTGACGCCGTTGGTTTAACAATTTTTGGACTAGTGAATCATCAACTAATCAAAAAATCTCAAAACCCAGAGGAGTTTGAGAATAAATTCTTGACGCAAGCCAAGAGTTTCAAATTTGCTCTTTTGTTTTATCAATTCGTCGCAATCACTCTTACCATCTACTGCTTACTTAAATACATCACCCTTCCTCTTGGAATATTTTCGTTTCTTGTTGGAATGATGTTAATTGGTGCGGTAATTTTCTTGGGAGAAGAGTTTCCTATTACTAGGATCAAATACTTACATGCTTTTTATGCAGTAATCATGCTCACTGCCGCATTGATAATATTGAATTCAGAACTTTTTAGCTCTGAATCAATGATCAAAGCAGCTCTTAGCTCTGGTTCACAAGGACTCAAAGCAGAATTATCACTGACTCCAGGCTTATTAGGTTGGTTTAATGATGCTAGCCAATACCCAGGTCTCTATCAATTCAAAAACGGCATTAGTGAATTTGCATACTGGATCCCGGTCTTACTGGGCTTTCTCTGCGGTCCGTGGTTGGATTTACAAAACTGGCACAGAGTTGTACAAATCAATAAAGAAGGCGGCTCAGTAGCCAAGTCTTATATCATCGGCGGTTTGATTTTCTGGTGCGTGATAATGGTAGACGGTTCACTGGCGCTTGCCTGCCATCAATTTGGACAAAGCCATGCTGGCTTAATCACCAGCCTCTCAACAATTGATCCAAGCAGTTTACTCTATCCTGTCAAAGATACAATCACCCAGGTACTCAGTAACTATCCAGATTTCAATATCCTACTTGGTTCTTACATGGTCTTTATTGGACTTGCGGCACTTGCCACTTTTGACAGTGGCTATATAGCCTACAAGTGGTATACAGAATCGCTCGTTAAAGATGCTAAGGGATTGATTTTTACCTTTATTCCAAGCACGCTAATCAGTTCAGCCATTCCTTGGTTCACACTTTGTATAGTTGCTGCAATTAGCACTATGCACTTCACGGAGTTTGGCAAATTCATAGCCAGCTTTGACCCTAATTTGATTCAGTTCTTTAGATTCGAGCTTGAGTACTATGTTGCTTTCTTTGCTTCATTCTTCTTGGTTTATTCAGTTTGTTTCTATCGCAAGATGGCTAAAACAGAAGACAGTAGCTCCAAGTTCTCTGCTCTTAGATTGTTTTCTACGGCACTTTCCAGCATCGCAATTTTTGGTATTGGTTACTTCACCGAAAACACACTACTAATGGCAATCGCTGCAATTCTTGCTTTTATTTATGGTTGGATCTGTGAAGCAAAAAAAAGCAGTAACAAAGCTATCCCAACAGAAGCCAAAATACTTAGTCAAAACCAAAACATCAACATAGAAGAGTTTAGAGCCCAAGAGATTCACTACAACAGTAATGACGCCCTACCTAACGGCGCTAAGCCAGTCAGTATCAAGGGTTGCTACATACACGACAACTGGTTTGTACATCAATTCATCCCGACTTACCAAGACACCAACTCCGTTGGCAATGTTTATTTTGCAATGTACTTAATGTGGGTTGGTAAAACTCGCGAATTGTTTTTTGCACACGTAATTCCAGACTTTGATCCAAATAAATCAGATTACTTGATTCTTACACGCAGTATTGATCACAAGTTCCAAAAAGAAATTAATGAATTTACTGAAGTGCTAATCAAAATCAGAATCGGTGAATACAATCGCAAATTTGTAACTCTCGAGCACCAAATCATTGAAACCAAAACAGGTGACTTGGTTGGCAAAGGCAAACAAGCTTTGATGTTTGTTAGCTCGCAAGACTACTCACTAATTGATCTTCCTCAAGAAGTACAACAAGGATTTATTCCTTATGTCGGTGAGGTTAAGGAGTTTGCGAAGGGTTAAGCAGCTTGAACAGCAGCTACAGCAAACTTGTATGCTTGTTCTACTAGTCCGTCCATCTCTGCTGCTGGTCTTGAAGCATTCAACATGGTAATATCATTTTCTTTAATAAAGCACTCAGCATCTAAGCCTTTTGCAAAAATCTCTTTAAGGTAATCAAGCTCTGACGAGTCGTTGTCTAATAAACCATAAGCAACACTTCCATTCATTGAGAAGTTAAACTTGACATCATGATCAGCAGCCAAACTCACTTTGGCACTAGCTGCAATTCCATTAACCGCTTTAGCTAAGTCTGATGCCCAAATTGCAGTGAGCACTTTTGCAAACTTGTCTCCGTTGATTGCGGCTTCTTCAATAGCTTGATTTAAATCTTGAGTAACATCTTTATCAATGAAAAGTGAACTCTTTAATATTTCATCCACGCTGATATTATTATTGTCGCCAAGAGCAGATTCTATAAGCAAAGCATATCCATAATTCGCCTTCTCTACAAACTCAGATATTAATCCATGCTGTTCCCTTAAATCTCTCACCAAACCAGCCAAGCCTGTTCGAGGATTATTAGAATTACCACCAGCCATAACTTTTTCGAATGTCGCATCTTCAAAGCAGTCTTGTCTAATCATCAAGGGTGATTTACTTGCGTCTTCAAAAAGTTCCGAGAAAGGAACATGCCCAGATTCCATATTAAATGATTTCTGGAAATTTCCTAGTTCATCATCTTGTTTCTTGTATCCTACTGCTGTATTGGCTCCTGTCGACATTACCAAGTGCAACAAACTTGCTCCTTGACTATAATTGTCAGCCTGAAATCTAACATGTGCCACTGCATCGTTAACAACTTTAATAGAAGCAGTTTTGTCATTTCTCGCTTGAATAGCTTCTGGTGAATACCATTCCTTTCTTTCCTGACCCTGGTTATTTTCAAATTTGTACCTTGATTGCACTTGAGGAAGTGCTCCATTCATCATATTGGGCAGGTCTAATAAATATGCATTCTTTCCATCATTAGAAAACGCTTTAACATTCGGTATAAAGAAGAGTCCTCTATCTTCATTTTCAATAAAAGACGCAACCAGATTCCTTGTCATAAATTCATGATTAGTAACCGGAGCTCCAGAAAAACCAAAAAGCATCTTGAGATTACGAGCACATTGATGAGCCTTCTCAACAGTCAATGCACTGATATCTCTCAACAGAGCAAGATCTTTACGCAAAGCAGTATACCCTGACTCTTCATAGGCATCTTTACCTTCAAGCACAAAAGTATCAACTCTAATATGATCAATACTCGGGTTGCTTAAACCCTTTGGCACAGTTGCAATAGCAGCCCTGACATTAGTACCTCCTACTTGACCTGTTTCAGCCAAAGTCTCTCTATCATCAAGTACCTTTTTAACTTCTTGGATGTTACGAACAGCACCACGATTAATAATTGTTAAATTAGACATATTTACAATCTCCTTTGATCGAATTTCTATTATATTACGCAAATTCAAGAAAAACCCTATCAAGATATGACCTCAATATTGTCTTAAGAATCCGTCATTGCTCAAAAAGCTAAAATACCTATTGTACAAAGGCATGAAGTCCCAGCCATGGGGTTGCTGTGCTAAAACCGTAGTCGCGTCGTAGTGAAACGAAGACGGAAAACAAAGGAGAATATCATGGCCACAACAACACAAGACTATGGAGTAGTAGGCAAAAAAGTGGGAATGACCCAAATTTTTGGTGAAGACGGAGACGTAATTCCAGTAACAGTAGTAGAAATATCTGAAAATATCGTAACTGATATCAAAACCCAAGCACGTGATGGTTACACTGCAATTCAAGTGGGCAACTTTACCAAAAGAGACAAGCTGGTTAAAAAGCCACAACTTGCCAAATTACAAAAAGATAACTTGCCTAGTTTGAGCAAGTTCTTTGAATTTAGAACTCATGAAGCTATCGAAGGAATCAAAGTCGGCGACGCAATCGACATAGAAGAATTCTTCAAAGATCTTAAAACCGTCAAAATTACTGGAACCTCTATTGGTAAAGGTTTTCAGGGTGGTGTCAAAAGACACAATATGAGCGTTGGTAGAAACAGCCATGGTTCAAAATCCAAAAGACAAGTTGGTTCATCTGGTGCAGGTACTTCTCCTGGACGTGTATTCAAAGGAAAACGTATGCCAGGTAGAATGGGTAACAAACAAGTATCGATTGCTAAAGCTAAAGTGGTTAAATATGATGCAGAAAACCGTCTTCTACTAGTCAGAGGTCCTGTACCTGGTAAAAAAGGTTCTATACTTAGATTTAGTGCTCGTTGTGTTAAATCTTGGAATCATTATAATAAAGACGCTTAGTCCTTCAACTTTGCGTAATTCATATTTAAAATTTGTATGCTTATTAGTATGCGTATTCTTGGCATCTTGTACTAGTTTCAAAACTAAAGAAAACGCACAAGAACTAAGACTTGGCTATCTACTTAACGTCAGTCACGCTGTTGCAATGATTGGTATTGAAAGCCGAGCTTTTACCAATGTTGAGACTCAGTATTTTAGCTCTGGTGGCTATCTGCTCAATGCCTTAATCACCAAGAATCTGGATATTGCCTATATCGGTCCCGGTCCTTACCTTAACGCACTAAGCAAAGGAGTTAAGCTCAAGCTTCTCAAACTCAGTAGTAGCGGCGCTAATAGTTTGATACTTAGTGACAAGTATCAAATAGGCAAAGATTTCCAAATCAAGAAACTCGGTATCCCGCAAATTGGCAATACTCAAGACTTGCTTGCCAAGTACTTAGTAGCACAAACAAAAGAACAGAAAGCCAGATACAAAAAGCTCAGTCCTGAAATGAAGCAGATGCTTGAACCACCAACTATCAAATTCTCTAAACGACTTCAATACATTGCAGTCAATCCAGCAGAACTTGAAACTGTCTTCTTTACTGGTGATATTGACGCTGCCTTCGTTGCAGAACCTTGGGGCACGATCTTAGAAGGAAAGGGCTACACCAATCTAAGCAAACTATCCTTTCATTCCAGCAATATTTTGGTCAATGAGCTTGAAGGTAATGAAAACGATTTTATTCATCATCAATTACAGTTCATCAATCAATTCCCTGCCGCCCTACTTGTGGTTGATGAAGATTTCTACAATAAAAATACTAAGATAGTTGACGACTTTGTCAAAGAACAAGATGCCATCCTAGACTACCTCAAGAACAATAAAGACGAGTCTATAACTCTAATACAACAGCATCTCAACCAAATCACCAAGAAAAATATCCTCTATGGCTTTCTAGCTGAAAGTCTCAACAAATTAAGCTTTGACACTAACTTAGATCAAAACAAACTAGACCTCTTAACTCAAATTGCTCAAGACCACAACTATATTCGCAAAGGAAAAGCCAAGCATGCAAATTGATGTACTAAGTCTCTTCCCGGAGTTAATTGAGAATTATTGTCAAACAAGTATTCTGGGTCTTGCACTAAAACAAAATCTCTACCAACTCAAGACTCACAATCCTCGTGATTACTCAAAAGACAAACATCATAAGGTCGATGATACGCCTTATGGTGGCGGGGCTGGGATGGTGCTGAGTCCACAACCATGGATTGATTGCCTTGCTGAGGTCGTTCTGAACTCCGATAATTGCGTTACGCCAGCTCCCCATCCCGAGACCATGGAAATAATAGTAACAAGTCCATCTGGTATTCCATTTAATCAAGAACTCGCCCGCGAGCTTTCTACAAAAAAGCAGCTTGTCATCCTTTGCGGGCGCTACGAAGGTTTTGATCAGAGAATCAGAGACAGAGCCACAATGGAAATCTCTGTTGGTGACTATGTTTTAACGGGCGGTGAGCTTGCTGCTCTCAGCATCATTGATGCAACAGTGAGACATATACCTGGAGTATTAGGAGACCCGGAAAGTCTTAAAGAAGAAAGTTTTAGTAAACTCAACTATCTAGAGAAGCTCAAAGAACTGCAAGTCAGCAAAAAAGAAATGACTAATTTCCTTGAAGAAACTGGTATTAGTCGTGAAGAGCTTGAAGAGCTTCAGTTATTAGAACACCCACATTACACTCGTCCTGCTGATTTTCGCGGAGAAAAGATACCAGAGATACTGGAATCAGGTGATCACAAAAAAATATTCTTGTGGCGTTTAGCTGAGGCAATCAAACTAACTCGCCAGAAACGAGGGGACTTATTAAACTAACTTAAATCATGAACTTTGACATCATCTTACTAAGTATAATCCAAGGACTCACCGAATTCTTGCCCGTCAGTAGCTCAGCACATCTTGCTCTAGCACCGCGTTTGCTAGGACTAACAGAGTATGGCTTAGACATGGATGCCTTCTTGCATCTGGGCACTTTACTCGCTGCACTAATTTATTTTCGCAAAGAGATACTAGCGATGCTTTCAGGGCTCGTCATTGCGAGCGTAGCGAAGCAATCCAGCAAAGACAATAAAATCAACCGCAAACTCGCACTAGCTATATTACTTGCAACCCTACCAGCTATTGCAGTTGGTTTTAGTTTCAAGGATTTCTTTGGCTCGGACTTGGTGCGCTCAAGCATGGGAATTGCAATTACTCTAGTACTAGGATCTTTGCTGATGTTTGTTGCTGATCGTTATTCCAAAAAACAAATCAGTAATAAAGAGATTACCGATCTTGGTTACACAGAAATATTTTTCATCGGCATAATGCAATGCCTTGCTTTATTTCCAGGAGTCTCGCGTTCTGGTTCAACAATCTCTGCTGGACTTTTTGCCACGCTCAATAGAGAGCAAGCAGCTCGTTTTTCTTTTATAGTTGGCTTGCCTGCTATTGCTGGGGCCGGACTTTTAGCTCTCAAAGATCTTCTCACTAGCCCGATAACTAATCTTGACTATCAAGAGCTAGGAATTGGATTTCTTGTGAGCTTTGTTGCAGGTTATCTGGCTATTGATTTTATGATCAAGTTTCTTAAGAGCAATTCTTTGATTTGGTTTATTGTTTATAGAATAATACTTGCAGGCTTTATTATTCTCTAAGATTTGTGTTATTATCACAATAATGCCAGATCTAATTCCAGATCAAATCGCAAAGATTTCCAGAAGACCAGTCTTCAACAGGACTCTCAATGTCCCTCCAGAAGATGGTGGCAAAAGCAGAACAGGCGGAAGTGGAAGATCATCAACTAACTCCCTTCATCAACTCTCCCAAAAACTAACTAAACAACAAGTTCTAAATCATAAAAAATCTCAGCTAATTGCAGAAGGGCAACGTTTCTTAGATACATTACCACCAGTAAAAACTCCTCTCAGTCCTTGGCAAAAACTTAAACTCGACGAATATTTTGAACAATATTCTTATCAAGTCGCTAATGTAATTGAAGAAGAGCATACTCCCAAACCCTTAACTCCTAAGACACAAAGTAAAGCTAAAACCCAACAAGACAAAGCTCATATATACTCAACTGCAACAGGAGTAATCACAGAACCTCTTGCAGGTGATGATGATTACATAGGAATGACCTTTAGTCGAATGGATCAGACTGACCATCATGGAGAACCCAAGTTTACCATTGTCGTACTCATTAAACCAGATGGTAGTCTATTTGAAAGCCATATCAGCTCTGGTCAAAAACAATACTCACTATATGCAGAGCCGAGCAATCCAGAAAACTAAGAACAAACTAAATAATTAAGCCAATCTATATTTACAAATACTTAACATTGAGTATTTACCGAATAGGTTATTATCATTGTTTATGATTAGCATAGTACCCAGTGCAGCAAAACAAAAGGAAAGACCTAAAGCAACCGCTGCTAATGAGCCTGTTTCAAATCTAGTATATGGTAATCCACCAGTTAAACAAAAAGTAATTATAACTACAGCTGAAAGAACAACCCCTCCAAAATTCAATGAAACAAGTAGTGAAAGACCTGTCACACAGAAACCCAGACTATTTATTCAAGAGTATAGAGAAGCAAAAGCAGAAGCAGAGGCACAACAACGAAGAGAAGAATTAGAGAGCCTTGCAAGATTTGCAAATAGTATTACAAGAAAACCTCGCGAAGATCATAAAGACACTAGACCTTCATTTGAAAGAGCAAATGGCTAATAATTAAACATCATGAAAGCAAACCCAATACCACCAATACCACCAAAACCAGTCTATTTGTCCTTTAAAGAGTTAACGGATGACGGTGTTAATGTTACCAAGGCACAGATTGCAAAAATAGAACCATGGCAACCAACAAACATAATTGAATCAAGAAGAGGACCAGTTGATCTAGACGATCTTCATCGACCTTATCAATCTGATGGATTAATGGATTATGCTTTAGAAGAAATGGAACGTCAGTTTCCAACCGTTCCAACCGAAAAACCAAAATCTTTAACAGAGACAAACACGGAAAGAACAACAAGAAGAAGAGATATCCATATACAACCTGCTACTGTAGAAGCAGGTTAACCTCCTAATTTTTGACTTAAGTCAAAAATTAACTCAATCCAAGCGCTTTAGCAACATCCTTAATCTCTGACTTATAAATCTTCTCAGCACTAGCCATATCTGACTGCTCCATTGCTACTTTGGGATCTTTCAAACCGTTACCAGTTAGCACGCAAACCACTGTAGAGCCAGGTTCAATCTTGCCAGCTTTGGCAGCTTTGATTAATCCAGCAACACTAGCGGCTGACGCCGGTTCGCAGGCATAACCCTCAGAGCTGTGAATCACACGGTAAGCAGCCAGCATCTCATCGTCAGTTACCTTGTCTATCAAGCCACCACTTTGATCTCTAGCAGCCTCAGCTTGCTTCCAGCTAGCTGGATTACCAATACGAATCGCTGTTCCGATTGTCTCTGGATTTGCCACAACTGCTCCGTCAACTATTGGCGCAGCGCCAGCTGCTTGAAAGCCATACATCTTAGGCTTCTTGTGAGCTTTTTTATAATCAGAAAATCCTGCCCAGTAAGCAGTGATATTGCCAGCGTTACCAACAGGGATACAAAGATAGTCAGGCGCGTCCCCAAGCTCATCACAAATCTCATAGGCTGAGGTTTTTTGTCCTTCAATACGATACGGATTAAGTGAATTCACAAGTTCAATTGGATACTTATCACAAAGGTCTTTGACAATATCAAGTGCCACATCAAAGTTGCCCTCTATCTGAATTACCTTGGCGCCATAAATCATTGCTTGAGAGAGCTTGCCAAGAGCAACATAGCCAGCCGGGATAATCACAAAACATTCCATTGGATAACCCAAGCCCCTTGCTCTTGCTGCAAAAGCTGCTGCTGACGCTGAAGTATTGCCGGTACTCGCACAAATAATTCTAGTTGCACCCTTCTCAACTGCTTTGGTCACAGCCATTGTCATACCACGATCTTTAAATGAACCAGTCGGATTCAGTCCTTCTATTTTGAGATAGACTTTAAGATCCTTGACTCCTGTTAGCCCAGCAATGTGCGGTGCCGGCACCAAAGGAGTATTGCCTTCTTGAATAGAAATTATTGGGGTGCTTTCGTTTACTGAAAGATATTTGGAATACTTTTGTATAGTGCCTTGGTAAGCCATAGCTTAATTATAGCAGCGAAGCCGCTATGTAAAAATAGCGAGATTGAACTCTGCAAAGATGACTAATTTGTTTTAACTAAGATGATTAGTCAGGGAGTGCAAAGCTCTTGAGGTATTCGGGTTGAGGTCTCCGACGTTTTTGCAAAGCAAAAACACATAAAAACCCCTCATGGCTACGGTCCGATAACGAAAGAGCTTTGACTCCTTGACGAAAAAGTAGTTAAATTTTGTTGGTTTGTCAATTGAGGTAAAATTAATTACCCGCAATTAACTCATACTGTGTATTGCGTTGCGCCGCTTCCCTACCAGTCGCCTCAATATAGTAAATCATCTCTTGGACATTGGCATGATGAGTGGTATTGGCTGCAGAAACTACATTCTCTTCCATCATATTGCCACCAAGATCATTGCAACCAAAGGCAAGAGAGGCTTGACCGAGTTGATGTCCCTGAGTTACCCAACTCGCCTGAAAATTATCGATATTGTCTAAATAAATTCTTGCAATAGCAGTTGTGCGTAAATAATCATCACCCGATGAGTTTTTATTATAAGCAGGTAGCTTGCCTTGCTTCTCTAGGCTCGTCATGATTTTAGCAAGCGGAGTTTCACCAGCCTGAAAGTTCCAATTAACAAAAGCTGTGAAACCATGAGTCCTATCTTGCAAGTCACGCAAGACTCGCATATGCTCAACTCTATCAGCATAAGTCTCAACATGCCCGTACATCATAGTCGCTGACGAGCGCATACCCAGACTATGAGCAAGCTCCATAACATCAAGCCAAACCTGTGTAGTGATTTTAAGAGGCGCAATAATTTTGCGCACCGACTCAACCAAGATCTCTGCACCTGCACCAGGTAATGAATCCATTCCAGCTTTTTGTAATTCAATCAAGACTTCTTTGATCTGTTCAAGACTAGGTTCATGAATTATAGATCGATTGGTACCATCTCCGTAAATATCAACAGGAGTAATTCTTTTCTCTGTGATATGCACAATCTCAGCCGGGCTAAGTGCGTGCAAAGTCACACCAGGAAAATCTCGTTTGATCTTGGTAAATAAATCAGTATAGTAATCTAAACCCAAAGCCGGGTTGTGACCACCTTGCAGAAGAATCTCTGTGCCGTTAATTGCAACAAGTTCTGCTATTTTAGGCTTCAACTCAGTCTCATAATCTAAGACATAAGCTCCAGGAAAGCCAGCCACCTCATCACCTGGAGGCGCATAAAACGCACAGAAACTACATCTTGCTGTACAAACATTGGAGTAATTAACATTGCGTTGAACCACATAGGTTGTTGGCTCACTGTCAGGATGCTTGCGCAAACGCAATTCATTAGCAACATAGGCAAGATCCAGGGCTGTTGCTTTGTCAAAAAGCTCAAGAGCTTCATCTTCAGAAATGCGCTTGCCATCAAGGGCTTTATTTAAAATAGGGTTGGCGGTTTTAAGCATCACTTGTCTCCACCAATTGACTTACAGCAGCAACCAGCTTATCCAATTGCCCCTTATCATTCCCTTCAAAATAGACCCTACACATAGCTTCAGTACCACTAGGACGCGCCAGGAACCAAGAACCATCATCAAGGTAGACCTTGGCGCCTTCAGTTCTATCAATTAGTTTCACTTCAAAATCACCAATATTGTTCAGGTCATCATTAAACAAAGCCATAAAATCATCCTTTGCTTGACCTTCCAGGTGCAAATCTAATCTATTGTAGAAATAATTCTTGCCAACAAAATCCTGCACCTCTTGCCAAAGCACTGATAGTTTCTTGCCGGTAACAGCAAGCACTTCAGCCATCAAGACAATCGCTAAGACTCCGTCTTTCTCTGGGATATGACCAAGTATACTCATGCCACCGGATTCTTCTGCCGCAATCACAGTATCTTGATCCAACATTACTTCACAAAGCCACTTGAAACCAACTGCTGTCTCAATTGTATTTAAGTCAAACTTGCGAGCGATATCATCAAGCAAATGAGTTGTTGCAACAGTACGAGCGATTACACCTCTATAGCCACGGTACTCTAAAAGATATTTGAGAATAATTGAGACGGTTTTATTGGCTGGGTAAAAAGCACCGGTCTCATCCATAAAAGCAAAACGATCTGCGTCACCGTCATTGGCAGCGCCCAAGTCAGACTTAGAATCTAAGATAGTTTGACGCAATTCTTGCAATTGTGGTTCACTTGGATCTGGCATAGAGCCGCCAAAGCTGGGATCTCTAATATCATGTATGGTAATCAAATCAAAACCCAATTCTTCCAATAACTTATTAGTGTAATTTCTACCACAACCAAAAAGCGGGTCATAAACGAGCTTGGTTTGTTGCTTTTGATTGGCTTTTTGGATAGTGCCAAAATCGATTATCGAACGAATATGCTCAAAATACGACTCGCGTACTTCTATTAATTCAGACTTGGCAGTTACTGCATTATTAGTAAATTCACCTCTTACTGCAATATCAATCTTGTCTAAAATCTTGTCAGTAATTGCTTTAGATGAAGGGCCAGCATATTCAGGAATATATTTAATACCCATGTACTCAGGGGGGTTGTGGCTGGCAGTGAAAATCAACGCCCCGCACGAATTATTCTCTTTGGCTGCAAAAGCAATCACCGGAGTTGGAACAGGGTGATCTATATACCTAACCTCAATACCCCATGAAGTGATTTTATCAATGGCAAACTGAGCAAACTTGTCAGCGAGCAATCTTGCATCATAACCAATCAAGAGTGGTTTCTCAGTACCATAGTTCTCAAGTAAATAAAGCGCAAGACCATTAAGGAAGATCTCCAAATTAGCATAGGTAAATTCCTTGGCAATAAGGGCTCGCCAGCCATCAGTACCAAATTTAATCTCATGAAGCTGCGAAGGGGTAGAAAAAAACGACATACCTTGTATTTTAGCATGAGCCCACTTACCTAGCTGCTGAATTAATGTGTAACAGACATCTCAAACTCTAATGATTTAACAAACAGTAAACTAATCTTATTGCCCCACTCTTCAGTACTCAATTTGAGCCCAAGACCCTCAATAGAGGCTTGAGAATCAGTCCAGATACTTGATGGACTTTGAGTTTTATCAGAAAAACACTTGGCAAGAAATTTTGCAAAGTTGGCAATTTTGGTAAGTTGAATATTCTGAGTTCTCACCTTCTCTGAGTTGTAACCACTTTGTACAACATCAATAACCGAAGAAGGCACAGAAAAATACTTAAATAGTTTTGCACCAAATTCTCTATGATCAAAACCTAGCACAACCATTTCAGCTTCAACATTACTCAATCCCTTATCAATCTTGTCTTGAATTTTTTCTTGAGATTCTGGATCATTAATAGAAAGTACTATTGATGGAATATCTGCAAGCAAAGCCGCAAAGAAAGCTTGTTCTGCATCTTTATAATCAACCCATTTTGCGATTGCTTTTGCAATTATTGCAGCTCTAATAGAAAGTCTCCATGATTCTTTTAAATCAACAGACTCTAGTCTCTGAGCTACTGCATTATGATATTTTTTAGCGAGATCAATTTCTAGTGAGCTTTGGGTAAAGTCTTTTTCTAACTTGTTGATTGCATTAACAACATCATTTTTGTTTACGTTTTTATAGTTTTGTTCAATTGCTGGAATTTGGAGCACCGCAGCAACAGTAGCTGCATCCTTACCAATTTCTTCAGTCATTTCACTTGGCTTAGTATTAACCGAGTAAGCCATTTTTAATAATTTAAAAAAATAACCAGGCTTCTGCGGAAGGTAATCCGTATTCTTGATAAGCTCCGACATTTTACCAAAGGCGCCTACTCCTATGGTAAATAAGGCTTTTTTAGTTTCATTAAGTTCTAACATGATATATTCCTCTCACTTTGTATTTTCGTTTTAACATCAGTACCAGACCCACCGGTGACTTAATGTCCACGTTAGTTAATATCGGATACTTACCAGAGGAACTGCAATGAAATTATCAAATTTCAACTATTTACCTAGGTCATTAGACCCAGAACGTATTAGAATGTTGACTAACAGATGCCAAAAATAAAACTAAATGCAAAAGGCAATATCACGCTAACTGGCTTAATGGGTTCAGGCAAGTCCACCATTGGCCGTCATTTAGCTTATGTGCTGAATAAAGAATTCATCGACACGGATGAAGAAATAGAAAACCGTCAAGGCAAAAGCATTAATGAGATCTTCAAAGACAAAGGCGAAAAGCACTTTCGTAAACTAGAACAAGAACTTATCCAAGAAGTCTGCAAGCTCAGCAATATGGTTATCTCACTTGGTGGTGGGGCAATTGTTAATGAAGAGAACCGCAAACTTATCAAACGCAACTCGTCCTTGGTCACATTGATTGCTGACCCTCAAGAGCTTTATGATAGAGTCAAACGCCGCAAGAATAGACCTCTACTCAAAGGTGGCGACCAATTAGAGACCTTGCAAAAGCTTTGGGAAGAGCGCAAGCCAGCCTATATGGACAGTCACCTGCAAATCAAAACTGGTAATAAATCCATTAATCTCATAGCAAGAGAAATTATGAAGTTCTTTGGTTTCCGCAAACCTAAGATCAAAGAGTTTGAAGTGATGATTCCAAGTGCCGAGCATCATTACAAAATACTTTATCGCGAGCTCAATAAAATCGACCTAAGTTCACTTAAAGCAGGACCCAATATTTTAATCGTCAGTCAAAGCAATATCGCAAAAAAATACCTTGCTGAAATCGAAGGGCCACTATCCTCTGACTACAAAGTACACAGCATGGTAATTGCCGATGGTGAGGAAGCAAAGAATTTCATCACCTACCAATTAATTATCCAAAAACTCTTGTCGCTCAACTTTGAACGCAAGGATACCATCATAGCCCTTGGTGGCGGAGTCGTGGGTGACACGGTGGGCTTTGCAGCTTCAACTTATTATCGCGGGATCAACTACGTGCAAATCCCTACTACATTACTGTCTATGATTGACTCTTCTGTTGGAGGCAAAACTGCAATCAATGTCCCCGAAGGCAAAAATCTTATTGGTACTTTTTATCAACCCAATATGGTGCATATCGATTCATACTGCTTGCGCAGTCTTCCAGAAAGAGAATACAAATCCGGACTTGGCGAGATGGTTAAATATGCGCTACTTGGAATGGAGTGGGACCACCTGATTGGAGATAGTTTCTTTGAACATCTCATCAATAACGCTGACGCCATAGTTAACAAGGATCATGATGTCCTCAATGAAATTATTGACCACTGCCTTAGAATCAAGTCAGGTATTGTTGCTCAAGACGAAAAAGAAAAAGGCATCCGCGCTTACCTCAACTTGGGTCATACCTTTGGTCATGCCATTGAAGAACTGACTGAGTTCAAACGCTACTCTCATGGTGAAGCTGTTGCCATGGGTATCATCTCAGCTTGCTATCTTTCTGAAGAGCTTGGTTATTTCAAAGAAAAATACACGACTCAAATCAAAGGCTTGATGGACAAATTGGGCATTAGCTACACTATCCCCAAAGATCTAAAAGCTAAAGACTTAATAGATGCCTTCAGATACGACAAAAAAGTCGAGGCTGGCAAGACCAGGTTCATTATCCCTAAATCCAATATTGGTAGGGTTGAGATTGTTTCTAAAGTGGATGATTCGGCGCTCAAAGCTGCTATTGAACGAAATAGGGAATAGGGTCGTATCATTTATAGTAAATAGCGAAGCTCTGTAGCGTAAAAAATGTTAAAATGTCCAATGTCAGGATACGACCCTCATATGGCAAAACTACTATTAGAAGACGGCAGAGAATTCACAGGCAAAAGCCTTGGTGCAACAGATACTAGTTTTGGGGAGCTAGTTTTTAACACTGGTATGACCGGTTATCAAGAAACCATGACTGATCCGAGTTACGCTGGGCAGATCATTACCTTTACTTATCCAGAGATTGGCAATTATGGTTGCAACAATGCTGATTATGAAAGTCCAGACATGAGCACTAAAGCCAAAGGCATGGTGCTCAAAAACTATAGCCCCATAGTGAGCAACTTCCGCGCCCAAGAAAGCCTGGATGATTTCCTCAAGAAGCACAATATCACTGCTATCTATGATGTCGACACTAGAGCTATCACCAAACATATTCGCGACAAAGGTGCAATGCGCGCTGTAATTTCAAATGATGACAATGCTAGCACTGACGAGTTGATGGCAAAGCTCAAAGAATTTCCTTCTATGGACGGACAAGATCTTGCTTCAGCAGTCACTTGCAAGCAAAGCTATAAAGCCAAGCTCTCAATCAAGTCAACAGCTTCATTTACTAAGACCTATAAAGTAATCGCTATTGATTTTGGAATTAAGCAAAACATCTTAAACAAGCTCATCACGCATGGTTGCCAGGTTGAAGTAGTGCCAGCAAGTACTTCTATTGACTACATCCTAGAACAAAACCCGGATGGTATTTTTCTAAGTAATGGACCTGGAGACCCAGCTGCTGTAGATTATGCAGTCAATACCGTCCAAGAATTACTAGCCAAGTTTGGTAAACCAATTTTTGGAATTTGTCTTGGTCATCAAATTCTTGCTCTTGCTTGCGGCGCAAAAACATTTAAGCTCAAGTTTGGACATAGAGGTGTCAATCAACCAATCAAAAATCTCAAAACTGGCAAAATTGAAATCGCTTCACACAATCATGGTTTTGCAGTAAGTAAAGAAAACCTACCTGATAATTTAGAGATCACTCATTTGAATATCAATGATGATACGATTGCTGGAATTAAACACAAAAATCGCAATAATGTATTTTCAGTACAATATCATCCAGAAGCTAGCCCTGGACCACATGATAGCGACTATCTATTTGAGCAATTTGTTGCACTAATGCAATAGCACTCAAAGCCACTTCTCTGCCTTTATCTTCTTTGTTTCTTGAAGCTCTTGTTTCTGCTTGATCTTTGTTTTCACAAGCTAATACTCCATTCAAAACAGGTACATTAAAAGTAAGCGAGACATCCATCAAACCTCTTGCACTCTCATTTGCAACGAGTTCAAAATGCAAAGTCTCACCTCTAAAAATAGTCGCAAAACAAATCACCGCGTCAAAGTCACCAGTCTGCACCAATTGTTGTGCCATGATTGGTAACTCAAGTGCGCCAGGTACTTCAAACTCTTCTACCTGAGCACCATGCTCTTGCAGAGCCTCTTTGGCAGACTCAGCCATTTCTTGATTGAATTCACTGTTCCAACTAGCAGTGATTATTGCTATTTTCGAGTCAGAGTTGTTGTCGATATTGAAGGTCGGTTTTGATTCGCGCATGATAGTTTATTTTAGCATCCTCTGTCATAGCAAGTCTAATCCTTAACCAAAGCGTGCGTTGTGGGGATACGACCCTGGTAATCGCTATTTACCAATACAAAACCTACTGAATATATTATCGAGCAATTCTTCTGTCAAAGTCTCGCCAGTAATCTCACCAAGAGCAGCAATCGCCCCGCGCAAATCGATAGTCCAAAAGTCAATTGCAAGCTCAGTAGCAGCTTGAGATTTAATTAGAGCGTCTTTGGCTTTGCGCAAAAGGTCAGCTTGACGGTGATTAATTTTGACTTGAGACTCTGAACTGATATCCATGACTCTAGAGTATATAAGTTCTTTAAGCTCTTCTATATTAGTTGAATTGTGAGCAGAAATCATCAAATCATAATTAGCATCAGGACAATCTACCAAATCAAGCTTGGTGCCGATGTGCAAACAATTAGCTTCAAGCTGCCAGCGCTGATGATGAGTTTGAGTCATATCTGCCAAGACCAAAGTAAGATCAGCTTCCTTAATCGCTTGCTGACTGCGTTCTATGCCGATACGTTCAACTTGGTCACTACTCTCGCGAATACCAGCTGTATCCAAAAGCACTATCGGTAAACCTTTGATACTATAATTCTCTTCAATCAAATCGCGAGTGGTTCCAGCAATCTCAGTAACTATGGCTCTTTCTTTTTTCAGTAAGGCATTCAAGAGTGTCGATTTACCAGCATTAGGCTGACCGACAATAGCTACCTTGTAACCCTCACGCAAAACATGTCCTTCCTGCTCGCTTTCAAGTATTTTTTCTATCTCTGCAATTGTCTTTGCCATTTGCTTTTGGTATTTAGCTTTGTCATAGTCCTCAACTTCATCTGGGAAATCAATAGAAGCAGTGAGTGCACCGAGCGTATTTAACAAATCAGTTCTTATTGTTTTAATTTCAGAACCTAAATCACCTTGATAGAGCTTGATAGCGTTGACACCAGCTCTATCACTACGCGCTTCAATCAAATCCATAATAGATTCCGCCTGACTCAAATCTATCTTGCCGTTCATCACCGCTCGCTCAGTAAATTCACCAGGCTTAGCTAAAACGGCGCCAGCCTCTAGTATCAATCTCAAGATCTTTTGACTTAGCCAATAACCACCATGGCATTGGATTTCAATTACATCTTCACCGGTGTAACTGCGTGGTGCCTTGAAAGGCAAAATCAAAGCTTGTTCTATTTTTTGATCGCCATCATAAAGCCAAGAGAGTTGGAATTTGCCAGCCTCGTCATCCTGAGGAGCAGAGCGACGTAAGGACCTCACTATAGGCCAGCTCTCACTACCGCTAATTCTAATAATAGAAACGGCGGCATTACCAGGTGCTGTGACTATGGCTGCAATTGTTGACACCGCAGTGATTATAGCAGTCAGTAAATTTAATCATCGAGTCTCATAGATCCTCACGTCGCTCTGCTCCTCATGATGACGGACACCTAGATTTGTTCTCAAATGTTCAAGAGCAAGACATTTCGGAGCAAGTCCCTATAACTCTAAAGTAGTACTAATAGCATCTCTACCTTTATGTTTCGACTGATAAAGCGCTTTGTCCGCAAGAGTCTTGAGCTGCTCATAATCATAAGGATCATCAGGAGTAGCTGCTATTCCGATACTACAAGTCAAAGCTTCAGGCCAAGTACTATGTTTCACCTTACGTAGATTTTCGGCAATTCTACTAGCAACAATTGTTGCTCCTTCAATACCAGTGCCAGGCAAAAGAACCATAAATTCATCACCACCAAAACGTCCAACAACATCAGAGAGCCTATGATGCAACTCATCTATCGGAGTTTGCCTTACTGTTTTGGCTAATATATTAGCCAGGGTTTGAATCGCTTCATCACCAGCCTCGTGACCACCATGAATAGTGTCATCGTTAATTGCTTTCAAGTGATCAACATCTATTAACAAAAACGCGATTGCGCCTTTATTTTTTTCTGCCCCTGCGATAGCTCGCTTGGCAATTTCTCTAAAATATTTTTTATTATAAAGACCAGTGTCTGGATCCATCTTATTAAAACGATTAATAGTGTTAAACAATGCAGCATGTTCAATGGCAATTGCAGCTTCCGAACCAACACGGAAAATAAACTCAATCTCTTCATTCAAGAAGCTACGCTCTCTATCGCACTGATGGACTGTGATTGTGCCAAGCACCTTGCCTCGTGCGACAAGCGGAATTGATAAGTAGCTCTTAAGATTAATTGCCTTAGCTACTTTTAGTAAAGCAGGACTTTCATCCGCTAAATGAGTTTCCACTGAACTAATATTCAAGACTTCAAGAGCGCTAGAATAACTATTAGATTGAGACAAACTAGTAATCCATTCTCTTTCAAATCCAAAAATCAAATCTGCACTTGGTTCGTAGCCAGTAGAACAATATTCTTCTTCTGTTTTAATAATCCTAAAATCATCGGAGAACCTTCTAACAAAACAACGATTGAGCCCAAGCACTTCACCAATACCTTTGGCAATTTGTCCAAGCACAACAGAAATATCCAAACTGTCTCTAATATCACTACTCAAACGATGCAATAAAGCCATTTGCCTTTTGGTTTGCTGCGCTTCTTGATAAATAGATGCCTGAATCAGAGCTATTTCTAATTGTTTGGCAACCCCTTCTAACAGTAACTGCTCATCCTCTGTCCAGGTGCGGATTTGATTAAAGAAACCAAGTGAAACAACACCAATCAACTCTTTACTATTATCACGAAACAAACCGCAACAGAGATATGACTTAAGTCCAACAGCTTCAAGTCCACCCCAAGTATGAATTTCAGCTTCTTGTTCTATCGAACTAGGTACTTGAATCGAAGGATTGAGCCAATTTGGTTCCAAATCTGTTTTGAGAGTTGCATAAATCGCGTCAATCATTTTCGCGGAATAACTATCATTAACAGACCAAACCTTGTGCCCAAAACTTCCTCTGATTTTGCGATTAAGAATTACAATCCCGCAAGACTCTGCGCCCATCACTTGAGCAATCTCTGCAACCGCAGTTTCAAGAATACTATCAACAACGAGTGACTCTCTAATCTTGGTAGTAATTTGATTAAGCAGGAATTCTCTTTGAGCCATTGTCAAACTCTCATTATGTAGTTCATTTTGATTAAACACTGTTGCCATCTGCTCTGCAAAGAGTTCTAAAATCTCAGCATCTTCACTTGTCCATGACTCATTACGAGCAGCAACCAAAAGCCCCCACTCTCTTCCACGAATTTTAGATTTGATAATTTCAACTTCTAAGTCTTGGTCAATAAAATCAGCTTCTTGAATCTCTTCAAGCTCCAAAACTCTCTCTTTATCAATTAAAGTATTACTAGACGCCGAATCAAAAAAAAGATTGTAACCCTTGAATAAAAACTCACCATCATCGTCTCTATTAATCAAGCGCTTGAAGAAATATAAACCCTTGAGCTTCATGAAGCTCTCAAGACTTTGATAGATTTTTTCAAGTGCTAATTCTGGTTTAAAAGTCTTACGCAACTCAGAAGTAAGAGCACGAATCAAAGTCGTTTGTGTTTTCAATGCAGCGCTTTTCACAAACAAGCTCAAAGCGTCAGTAATTTCTTCCCAAGCTGGTTCTAATTTTGGAGCAAGCGCAAACAAAATTCCCCATTGACCGATCTCAAATTTGAGTAAATCTGGGTTATTAAAAGAGATTTGAGACTGATCACAACCTTGAGGAGCAAAGAGTTTCTCTTCTGTTTTACTGAGTATAAACAATTGTTTGGTAGCAATTTGTCCCTGCAAATGCTCCAAAAACTCCACTAAAACCTCATGAACATCAAGTTCTCCCTCTTCATGAAGTGCTTTAGCTAATATTTTCGTAGCGCTGAGGTTTTGACTAAACTTAATAATATTTAACTCCGACTTTAACCGTTCGATAACCTTTTTACAGTACTAATATACCCATAGATGAGCGATTTATATAACCACAACGTAAAAACACTTTATGACGCTATGGACCAAAGTGTCAAGAGAATAGGTATTATTCAGACCAATATTGCTAATTCGCACACGGTTGGCTTTAAGTCAATACATCCTGACTCAGTAATGTTTTCTGATGTTATGAGTGATGTATTCCGTGATGAAGAGCAGGGAGTGCTTGAAAAAACTAATCACAAATTAGACCTGGCATTAACTAAAGCCGGAGCTTACTTTATGGTTGAAGGTCCAGACGGTAAACCAGAAAGAACTCGTGATGGACAATTCCACCTCAATCGAGATGGCAAAATAGTAGATATTCAAGATAGAGAACTAGTTGTACTTGATCAACAAATTAATAAGCCAGAGTATGCAGAACTAGCCAAAGGTGGCAATATTAAAATTAATCAAAATGGTCATATTCATGTTAATGGAACTTTCATTGGAAGAATCGCAATTGATTATGAAGCTCAACCAGGTGAAAAAGTACATGTAATGCAAGGTAGTCTAGAGACTTCTAACGTAGATCTATCCTCCAATGTTACAAAAATTCTACAAGTCAAACGTCATATCGATACAGTGCAAAATGTACTCTCAATGCAACTTGGAGTAGATAAAGCACTCATCGAAACTTATGGAAGGAATCTTTAATGTTTAATCAATACACATACAACAGCATCAGTTCAGTCAATCATCATATGCATGATCTTGGTAACCGTGTAGTTGATATCAACAATATTTTTACTACTGGTTATCGTGGTAAGCAAACAAGTTTTCATGAAACAATTCATGGAATGAAAATGGTAGAAAGAAGAGACTTTAATAATGGAGCTCCTGCCAAAACCAATCGTGAACTAGATTTTGCAATCCAAGGAAAGGGCTTCTTTGAAGTTGAACTTCCAGATGGAACTCGCGGCTATACTCGTAACGGTTCATTTACTGTTGGACCCAACGGTGAATTAATGTCAGCACAAGGCTATCCTCTCATCACCTCTCACCCAAACAATGAACTTATTAGTCAGAATTACGACAATATCGCTGGTGGTCAAACAGTTTCTTTTGATGCAGGTGCAACCTCATCAACTATCATTCTTCCAATCGGCTCCAATGTCAGCCTAGATGAAGAAGGTACACTCTCAACAGTAGAAGGTACTGTACTAGGTAGATTGAGTGTAGTCAACTTCACTAACAATGATGCATTGCAAGATGTTGGACAAGGATTATTTATCGCCACAGAAGAAGCTGGTGATATTTATGAAATGAAAATTGGCGCAATGTTAGGTCAGACTCAAGTAAGACAAGGTCACCTTGAACAAGCAAACGTCTCAATCGTCGACAAGATGGCGGACATTGTTCAACTCAACACGGCAATCAAAGCAGAGATGAAGATTATCAAAGTACTTGACCAAATGCAAGAAAATCTCAACTCATCGATATCGAGGAATTTATAATGAACAACCCATACACATCAGATTCGGCATTCGCATACGCAAGCAACCCAGGACTTGGTTTCCTGGAAGACAGTATGCAAAGCAGTATGAGCGCACAAGCTGATACTGGCGGTGCCTTCTCTCAAGTACTAAATCAAATGTCAGCCGGCATATCATCAGGAGCTCAGCAAGGGACTGTACCACTATTTGGTGGCGGCAACTCTGCTGACTACAATGTAAATGCAGCTCAAGCACAAAAACTTGGTGTTAAAACTTTTGGCGGATTAACCGCAGCTCAAATTGGACAACAAATGAGTGTGGGCGGGCCTGCCAGTGTGCTTCCTTATATGGGCGGCAATGTTTTACCACAACTAGTTTTCCCTATCGCTGGTCTTTGGACGATGTACGATGGAGTTAAAGCCGTCAAAGCGTTTAGAAGAGATGCAAGAGCAGAACATGCTTCGCAAACAGCTTTTAATCCAAGTCAGTTACGATACAATGCGTCGGTGCAACAGATGGATTCGATGAATGATGAATACGCCTACCTTGGCCCAATGCACTAAGAGCGTGTCTTGAAGAACTCATCTACTGCGTTACGCTCGTTCTGATCCGTCATCATTGGCGGCTCAGCCAACTGCGGTTCACAAAAACTCGCAAGCCTTGTATATGTGCCTTTTTGAATACTCTCTAATCACTGGTATCATCATAGATCGACATCAATGCTAATATAAATTCATGTCAAAACTTAAAATCGGAATAATAGGACTCGGTCTCATCGGTGGCTCAATAGAAAAACGACTCGCACTTAAGCCTGATAGTTATGAATTACTTTGTGTCAGCAAAAGTCAAAACAAAGAATTGGAGTTAAAGGATTTAGCCAATGTAGATATTTTGTTTCTTTGCGCTGAGCAAACAACTATCATTAAGCAACTCGAGCAAATTGCACAAATCATTTCTAATTCAGGCAATGAGGGAACAATAGCTACTGAAGCAAGAGCTTTTGCCAAAACAATAATCACTGATTGCGCTAGTACCAAAAGCAAAATCGCAATCAAAGCCGCCGAGCTAGGTTTAAACAATTTCATCGCTGGTCATCCAATGGCTGGTACAGAGAAACAAGGCTACGAGGCGAGCTTTCCTGAGCTTTTTGAAAATGCAAGCTGGATCATAGAAAAACCAAACTCAATACTTGAACAAGTAATCACCGAGCTTGGCGCCAAACCAGTTCTATTAGATCCAGAAACTCACGATAGAGCAGTTGCGATCACTTCTCATTTACCATTGGTTCTTAGTCTTGGTTTAGCTAATTTATCTGATAGTTTTGCACCTAGCAAGGCAACTCGCGGACCAGGCTTTGCATCAATGACTAGGCTCGCTACTGGCAATGCCAAGCTCGGCAGAGAGATGATTAGTCTTAATCGCAGCAATATTAGAGCTAGCTGGGAGATTTATAAACAAGAAGTGGATCTCTTGCTTAATATCTATGGGGATGAGCTTGAAACTGAAATAGGTGATATTGCGCAAACACTACAAGTTAGAACTTAGGGTCAGGTCTCCAGAATTCCAGATACTATGTGTATGACCGCAAATTTTCAGACTTGATGAAAAATTTTGCTATAAGTCTAGATTATGGTGAGACCCTGTTTACATAGAGTTTGAAAATGCTTTCTATCATGTTGCATCTCGTGGCATCAATCGTCAAAATCTCTTTTGTGATTTAGAAGACAATATCGTCTTTATGCGCTTATTGAGAAAGATGGTGTTCAAGTATAATATTCGACTTTTTGCCTTTTGCTTGATGAGCAACCATTATCATTTGTACTTTTCATCGCCCAATGCAAATCTATCAATATTTATCAAGGCATTGAATCAGAGCTATGCAATATATTTTCTGAAGAAATATCCAGAGAAGGATGGGACTGTCTATAAGGGAAGATATATGAGGAAACTTGTTGAGAAGGATAGATATTCTCTAGCTTTGATTGCTTATATTCATAACAATCCTTATAAATTAATTGATGAGGTACAGGATTGGAGCTATTCAAGTTATTCATCCTACCTGGATTCAACTGAGAGATTTGATTTTATTGATTATAATTTTGGCTTGACAGGCTTTGCTGGCTCTGTACAAAAATTTAAATCTTTTCATGATGAGATGCGCAAAGCAGAGTGGAATCCAGAAGATCATACTGTTGCAAAAAGCTTTATTGGTAGTGAGGAATTTGCCAAAAATATTATACAAGAGCACCTGAGTCTGGACCAGATCTATAACGAAGAAATACTAGGTATGAATTTTTTTCGAAATAAGCCCTTTGCGTCCTCTAGCTTTCCTGTTTTTGGATTACGTCCAGCATTCTTGACATAAAGCCTTCTAGCAGGTTCTTTATAACTTTGTTTAATTTCAAGTGTCATAATTGACAATATTAACGTAAAACATGACGATTTATCTAGACTCGCAACTCTTTCGTGCTACAATCAGTCTTTACTAATGTTTATTGATAAAGTCACAATCAAACTTGCAAGCGGCCGTGGAGGACACGGAGCTAGTAGCTTTCGTCAAGAAAAATTCGTCGCCAATGGTGGACCGGATGGTGGTGATGGTGGCAGAGGTGCAAGTATCTGGCTTGAAGCTACTCATGATCTTAGTACCTTATTAGATTTTAAATTTAAAGCAATTTACAAAGCAGACAATGGCAAGAGAGGCGGCAGATCAAACAAAACCGGACCCAGTGGCGAAGACTATATCATCAAGGTACCTCTTGGAACTGTCGTTAAAGATCCCAACGCGGAGCTGATCATTGGAGACTTGACGTACGAAGGGCAAAGGCTATTAGTTGCAGAGGGCGGCCGTGGTGGGCGCGGCAATACCAAATTCAAATCAAACAAAACCAAAGTACCCAATTTTTCAGAACCTGGCGAAGCTGGTATTGAACGTGAGCTAGAACTCGAACTAAAAATGATTGCAGATGTTGGCATCATTGGTTTTCCCAATGCTGGTAAATCGACCCTCATCTCTAAAGTCAGTTCATCCAAAGCCAAAATTGCAGACTACGCATTTACAACTATCATGCCCAATCTTGGTGTTGTTCGCAAAGAATCTGGCGATGCTTATGTCATGGCAGACATCCCTGGACTAATCGAGGGAGCTAGTGAGGGACATGGTTTGGGGCACGAGTTCCTAAGACATGTCGAGCGCACTCGTCTTTTGATTCATATGGTAGATGTCTGGGGTTTAATGGGATCTAATTTAGATGAGTTTCAACACAAAAACTTTGAGAACCCATTGCACAATTTTATTCAAGTAAATTATGAGCTTTATAATTATTCTCCTGAGCTTGCAAAGCGCAAACAAATTGTTGTCCTAAATAAAATCGAGGGCTATCCAGAAGATGAACTAGCCAAAGTCGTTAAGGATTTTGAAGAACAAATGGATCCTGATGTTTGTCTCAAACTCTTTACAGTCTCAGCTTTCACAGGTCAAGGACTCACTGAACTTAGAAGATATATAGAACAAGCTCTTGAAGAAATTCCAAAAGAAACTAAAGAAGTATTGATCGACTACGATCCAATTGCAACAGATCATGATGATAGTAATTTCCAAATAATCAAACAAGATCAAAGTGACAAAACTGTCAAATGGTTAGTTCATTGCGGCAAACTAGAACGTCACATGAAACTAGTTAACCTCAAAGAACCTGATTCGCTCTATCATATATTTAGAGTAACCAAAGGCTTAGGAGTAATTGATGCAATTAAATCCAAAGGCGCCAAAGACGGTGACAGCTTGAATATTGACGGTGTTGACTTTGAAGTTAATGATGCGCTTTTGATTTAAGCAATAACCGACAAGTCATAAGCAATCCCCATCGCTTCTTTAACATCTTTCATAGTAGCCTGCACAACTGCTCTAGCTTCTTCAGTACCTCTTGCAAGCATTGCCATTACTTGCGCTGGCTCTTTTGCAAAGTCTTCTCTAGCTGCACGAATTGGCGCGAGCTTAGCGTCAAGCACTTCCATAACATATTTTTTGACGACCATGTCACCGAGTCCACCGCTCGAGTAATGATCTTTAAGTTCTTGTACCTTAGCTTGATCATCTCCAAAAGCATCAAGGTACGTAAAACAAACATTGCCTTCTACCTTACCAGGGTCTTCTACTTTGACATGATCCGGATCAGTATACATCTGACGCACCTTGCCCCAAAGCTCATCGGTCGTGTCTTTGAGATAGATTGCATTGCCTAATGACTTGGACATCTTCGCTTTGCCATCTAGTCCAACAAGACGACCAAAGTTGTCTGGAATAAGTGCTTTGCATTCTTTAAGCACTTCAGACTTGTAGACTTGATTAAATTTGCGCGCCAGCATATTACTATCTTCAATCATTGGAATTTGATCAGCACCAACCGGCACCACATCTGCCTTGAAAGCCAGAATATCAGCGGCTTGCGAGACTGGATAAATCAAAAATCCCATCGGGATTTGTCCTTCATAATTCTTCTGGCGAATTTCTTCTTTGACAGTGGGGTTACGTTCAATTTGATTGAGCGTAAGCAAATTCAAAAAATACATAGTGAGTTCTGAGAACTCAGGAATTTGTGACTGAATATAAATCGAACTAAGTTTGGGATCAATTCCCACAGCAAGGTAATCAAGCGCGACGTTGAGGATATTGCCACTAACTAAGTCAGGTGTCTCAAAATTGTCAGTGAGTGCCTGCATATCAGCAATCAAAATATATGGCTTATAAAGGTGAGCGCCACTAGTATCTTGTTCGTTTTGCAACTTCACTCTATTTTGCAATGAACCGACATAATGCCCCAAGTGCAAGGGTCCAGTTGGTCTATCTCCGGTTAGTAGTATTTTGGGCACAGCTCTATGATATCATCCGTCGTAGCAAAGCGAAGACGGATGCTATAATCATCCCCATGCGCAAACTATCAGTCCTAACTCTACTTGCCTTCTTGGTTACCGGTTGTAACCAAACTAGTGAAACTTCAAGCTCCAACGTGAGTGCAGTTAGTGAGTTTCTGGCTAGCTCCTCAAAGCCAGCAGTACTCAAGTTCTATGCAAGCTGGTGCTCAAGCTGCAAACAATATGCACCTGCATTTGAAGAAGTAAAGCTCTCAATGGGCGATAAAGTAGATTTCTTTGAAATAGATGTTGATGAGTCTAAATATAAAGGCATGGTCAAAGAGCTCAAAATCTCAAGAATCCCCGAAACTGCCTTTGTTAATACTGAAAGAAACCGCATTAGCAAGATTTTAGGTCCAATTCGTGTGTCACAGCTTGAAAAACATGTTACTGAACTACTCATCCAATAGGTATTACCATTAAGCCAGATATGATATATTTACATACGTGCTTTCAACTAAGAACATGATTGCCAGTAATGCCCGAATCGCCAACACTGCGATTATAGAAGATGACGTAATCATTGGTGAAAACACCGTAATAGGTGAGTACAGTATTATTCGTTCTGGTACTAGAATCGGAGCCAACAACAAAATCTCAGCACATGTGCTGATTGGTGGTGAGCCTCAAGATCATGCATACAAAGGCGAAACTAGTTATGTCGAAATTGGCGACAACAATATCATCCGTGAATTTGCAACTGTGCACAAAGCGACAGGAGAAGGCAAACTAACCAAAATTGGCAACAACAATATGTTTATGGTCGGCAGTCATGTTGGGCACAATAGCCAAATTGGCAACAATGTAGTTATGGCAAACAACACTTGCCTTGGTGGCTATGTTCATATTGAAAACAACGTAACTCTTGGTGGCGGCGCAATGGTGCATCAGCATTGTCGTATTGGCAAGTATGCAATGATGTCCGGAATGGCAGCAGCTAATCACGATCTCATTCCCTTCTTTATTTATATGGGCGTACCAGCTGGGGCGATTTCAACTAATCGCATTGGTTTAAAACGCGCCGACTTTGATCAAACTAGTCTTAGTGAAATTATGCGCGCATTTAAAATCATCTATTGTAAAGAAAGACTCAATAGAGACAACCTGATTCAGCGCTTAGAAACCGAGTTAGAACAAAGCGCGGAAATTCGCTATATAATTAATTTCATTAAAGCTAGTACTAGAGGGGTTGCCCTCAATACCTTTAATCACAAATCACGATGAGCGAAAGCAAATACTATCAAATTGAAAAATACGGCTCTGAACTACTGCGTCAACCCTGTTCAGTAGTTTCTAAGTTCGATCGCAAACTAGAAAAGATCGTCGACAAAATGCTCAAAACGATGTACCACCAAAACGGTATCGGCTTAGCTGCCCCGCAAATCGGTGTCAATCAAAGGATTCTAATCATTGATATTGACTGGGCTTCAGAAAGATATGAAGAAGAGCGCAATAAAGAACCAGAATACAATCCTGTGGTAATGATCAACCCAGTAATTGTTTATCAAGAAGGTGAGATGGATAGTTTTGAGGGTTGCTTAAGTTTCCCAGATGTATTTTTCAAGGTCAAACGTGCTCGCAGAATCATTTTCAAGTTTCAAGACCTCAAAGGTAAGGACTATAGAGTAGAAGCAGCAGAGGATCTTTTTTGTCGTTGCGTCCAACATGAAATCGATCACCTTAACGGTAAATTATTTGTGGATATTGCCTTAGACAAAGCTATTGCTCGCGAAGAACTTGCAAATCATGGATTTGGAGATGTTAACTCGCCGCCGCCGATGATTTTGGGTTAAACCCCGATCTTCCAAACACCTTTCTCTCTAAACGCTGCAATAGTCTGTCTCTTGGCAGAATTACTTAAAGCAGAAAGAGAACGATCTTGGGTTTTAGCGTAGTTACTTAGTCTCATTATTTTCAAACCTTTCATGTATGCAAGCCGCTTATGGATTGATTCCTGGATTGCCAGGATTAAGATTTTTTCCATGCCCCTAGTTTTGTGGCTACTATCATAATCTCTAAATGCAGAGTAATAATCAGCCTTCTCTTTATCACGAATAATTACCGGAGGAAATCCTTGACGCTGCAATTGATAATTTATCAGCACTCTACCAATCCTGCCATTACCATCACAAAAAGGATGAATGTTTTCAAACTCCAAATGAAACTCAGCAATCCTCTCTATAATATTGCGACTAATACTACTACTATAATTTACAAAAGCCATTTGCAACAATTCTTCTAGCTTCTCTGGCGCAGCAGCAACATGATTGGCGACTCTAACGTACTCACCAACTGCTCTCAAACGTCCAGCGATTTTGTCATCAATGCCACCCAACAGCATTTTATGCAAAAGCACAATCATCTCTTGGTTCAACTCTTGCTCTTTAGACTTGGCTCTAATGTATTCAACAACTCTAGCCAAGTTTTTCGCTTCATATATTTCTCGCAAAGATAGATCAGAACTAAACTCAAGCTCCAAAAGAATCTGCTCTGTTTGTTTTAAAGTCAGAGTTGAATTTTCAATAGCATTGGAGTTATATACTGCCTCTGCAACTTCGGCTTCATCCAATAAAGCGAGCAAGCTTGCCTTGCCTTTACGCAATGAGTCATACTCTAATTTCATGCATTCTAGCTCTTCAATCACTAGTTCTATTATACCAATTCCACAAGCCAAATTCACGGATTTCTGGCAAAATAGCGTGAATTTGGCTTAATTTAAGCATGAATTCACGCTATTTTACCAGAAATGCGTGAATTTAAAGTACATAATATTGTTGTGATCAGAATTTCCAGGGGTTAAATGACCCTTCTGCCGGCAATACCAAACCTAAGTCACTGCTATAGAGCCTGAGTCCAGCTTAGGGCGACGCAGTCGCCTTAGATGCCAGCTTGAGTCTAGTAAAAAATGCAACGCATTTTTTGTGTTATACATTTCTAGAATTTCCAGGGGTTAAATGAACCCCTTAAATCCCGAGAACCCATCAAGACAACCTTAACCCAACCCCCCAATCCCTCTCACCAACAACACAAATCACAAAATCACTCAGAGGTTAAATGACCCCTTTCATATTGGGACTCAATCATTTATTATTAATGACATAAGCGAGCTTATCAAGCCAACCTAAGACCCCTTCCTTGACAGGGTTTGACTAAGCACGCTTGCTTCAAATACAACAAGGGAGCTTGCGTATGCAAGCTCCACGGGGGATACAAATAATGGAAATAGGATTCGTGTTTATAAAAGGAAAAATAGAAATGGCAACAACTATAACCAAAGAACCAAAGAAAGAGCTCTTTCCGAAAGATGCAATTTTAAAACCCAAGGTAAGTTACAAAGGAGAGCAGCTAACCGATGCTCAAGTAAGTATTTTGAACATGATCGGTGAAGCCAAAAGCAATAAAGAAATTGCAGCTGCACTATCTATCTCAATTAGAACAGTCGAATCACACCTTGCAAGAGTTCGTAACATGATTCTCAATCTTGATGGCGCCCGCCCCAAAGAAAGAGAGTTGGTGCTCTTTGCTAAAGAGATGCGTGATGGCTACAAAGTATTTACCAAAATTAAAAAAGAACAAAAATCCAATCAATCAAGCTTCTATGACAGAGAGATTGAATTAATTGAAGATTGGGACGAAACAATTTTAGAGTCGAATCAGGATGCTTCTGGTAACAATATAGTCGGACTAGACCAATTCCGCCCAGAATATGAGATCACGGATTTCCAAACAGTAGAACAAGAAATCCAATTTACCAGCGGTAAATATTACCTGGTTTAGGCTCCTTTGGTGGTTATGACAACCACCCTGTTCAAGCAGCCCTTCTGCTTTAGGGCTGCTTTTTACATCCGCTCCGGCGCATTAATCCCCAAAATACCTAAGCCATTACGTAAAACTTTTTGACTTGCAGCAACCAAAGAGATTCTTGCTTTCATTAATTCTGCATCATCATTGATCACTCTATTGTGAGTATAAAATTGATGAAATAAAGCTGCGAGTTCTTTGATATAGTTTGCAATCCTGTAGGGTGCATAGCTAGCAGCAGCATCCTTAACTTCTTCTGGGAAATTGAGCAAAACAAGAATTAATGCCTTGGTAGACTTGTGCTGTTCTGGACTCAAGTTAGCAAAGACTCTTGAGTAAAGGCCTGTAGCAGAAGTAAATGTCTTAAAATATTGATCCAGCTCAGCCTCTGTCATAATGCCATCTGCAACAGCAAGGCTGTTACCGGGCAGTTCAGTTTGATCCACTTGTTTTTCTGTTAAGTTACGCAAGATACCACAACAACGCGCATGAGCATATTGCACATAGTACACAGGATTGTCTTTGTCTTGCTTGGTAGCAAGCTCTAAATCAAAAACGATGCGATTATTTGGTTGGCATTCAAGCAAGAAATAACGAAAGGCATCAACCCCAACTTCTTCAATCAATTCTCTCACTGTGACGAAATTACCAGTTCGCTTGGACATCTTCACTTCCTCACCACCCTTAGTAAGTGAAACCATTTGCATCAAAACTATTTCAAGACGCTTAGGATCTTCGCCAAGTGCTTCAAGTGCGCCCATAACCCCAGGAATCTGCCCATGATGATCAGCGCCCCAGAGATTGATCAATCTATCTGCGCGACTGAGTTTGTCTTGGTGATAGGCAAGATCAGCAGCGAGATAGGTATAGTAACCATCAGTCTTGCGCAAAACTCTATCACGCTCATCACCAAACTCTGTTGCTTTAAACCAGAGCGCACCTTCGCTCTCATAGGCGATACCAGCTTCAAGCATTTTTTGACAAACCACATCTACCTTAGTAGTTTCTCCTTGGTGTAAATTCTCTAGCTCTGAATACCAGCACTCAAACTCAGTACCAGCTATTTTGAGTATCTCCTTTTGAGACTCAAGGAAAATCTCCTTGGCAACTTTGCCACAATCCTCTGCCGTAACAGAGCTCATATCCTGACTTTCAATGTCTTGCCATTTCTTATCAGACAAGATTTCTTTCATTGCAGCAAATGGATAATTATTCTCTTCATCATAGTCAGATTCGCCTAGCTCACCAGCCTTAATTAAAATAGCTTGCCTTGCAGAAGCAGCTAGTTTGCCCATTTGCACGCCAGCATCATTTATATAAAACTCAGAACTAGCATCATAACCAGCCCATCTCAACAAATCAACCAAGGCACTGCCCAAGACCGCTTGACGACCATGTCCCAGATGCAAGTCACCAGTAGGATTGGCTGAAACATATTCAACAATCACAGTCTCAAATGATTTATCAGCTCTATCATTTTTTGCAATGCGACCATAGTCCAAATCCAAACTAAAAATCTCAGCAATACTCTCTTCAAGCAAATCCCAATCTAGCGTGAGGTTAATAAAGCCCGGACCAGCTACCTCAACCTTAGAAAAAACCTTGGACCCAAGCTCAGTAGCAATAGCCTCAGCAATCATTCGTGGTGCAATCTTGGCTTCCTTAGAGAGTTTCATCGCGATACTAATTGCTTTGTCACCGTGTTCTGGATTTTTCGGAAGCTCAACAGGAACGAGTTCTGGCAAAGTTGTTAATTGCCCAAGTTTGCCCTGCTCTAAACTCTTGGCAAGAGCGTCTTTGACTATTGTTTCTATTCTTTGTTTAAGCATCTAATGGGGCAACCTCTGGTTCATTTTCTAGTTTCTCTGTAAGCATATCAATTGAAGTCTGGAAATCACTAATATCCTTAGACAAAGACTTTGATAAGGGTAAAAAATAATCATCCATATAATTAATCGCAAGCTGTTCTTTGAATTTGCGCTTGGTGATAAACATCATTAGCCCGCAGCACAGAGACCTAATCATGGCATCTACCGCAGTTCTATCGGCTTGTTTTTTAGCATAACCATAGATTTGTTCAAAGCCATCATCACGCAAAAGCATATAAGAGAAGTTAGGTGTTGATTCTTGACTCAAGTCAACAGTAAAGATAGGCTTGGCTGTGTTCACCTCAGGAATCACACTCAATAAATCTAAATCATTAATCAAAAACACAAAGTCACAATCATTGATATTAGTTTCTTGAATCTCCATATAAGCAAGTAATGCCTTGATATCCAGAAGCAGGTATTTATTGAGTTTGCGAGAATTAGCAAGGATATGTGTTTTGATATTGAGCTTGCGCAAGAGTTGAAATTTAAGTACGAGGTTCAGCACAGCAACACCCAAGCCATTTTCAACAAGTCGGCAAATTCCTTGAGCTTGGTTATCACGAATTGACTTACTGAGATATTGCTCCTCAGCAACATCTAAACCATATTGAGTTTCATTTTTGGTTTCATGCGGCAAACCGGCAAAAACAATCTTGTCAAAGAATTGATGGTTGTTTACAATATGCATATAAAAAGCAAGGTTGGTTTCTCGCAATGCTTTAAAACGAGCAAGCTTATTAACATCAATTCTGGATTCAAGCTTGTGCCATTCATTCATAGCGGCTTGATCTTGCCCTTGTGAGGCAGCAAACTTGTGATTATAGTAAGACCAGCGAAACAGCTCCTCATCCGTGTTTGACTTAACATCAATTACATTAATAGTGAGGTATCTATTTTGTTTTTGCCCAGGAAACTTGCTCTCGTATTCAGCAAACTCAGCAAGTAAACGATTAAAGCGCAAATTGAGTTCTTGAAGACTCAGATGGTGATTTGCAAAACTAGTTTGTTTATTTGCACTCTTCGGGAAGATATATTCATCTAAATCAATAAAGACATTGCGTGCTGTTTTAATGGAGTCAGCATAAGTGAAGCCAAGAAACTCGACAAATCTATCAAACTCTTCAAACTGCGTATTTGAATAATAGTCCATCTTACAATCCCGTTCCTGGACTCGGTGCTAGACCTGGTATCATCGACTTAGCAATTGAAGCAGCCGTTGCATGATTCGTTGGTTCTGGTTTAATTTTGACTGCATTATTATTTGAGAAATTTGCATTTGAACCAAAGTAACTTGCGCGCATAGTATTAGTCTCACCAGTTTGCGGATCTTCATAAGTTACTAAAGCTTCAAACATATAGAACTTATCTACCAAGGCAGCATCTTTCTCTTTATCCAACTTCACAACAAAGTCAGCCTTTAAATTCTGATTCTCAAGAACTCTCTTCTCACCAATTTGCCTGTAATCAACTCCTAATCGAGTAGGCTCTCCAGCTAGTTCAATCTGTCCTGGTTCATTAGATGCAAACAATTGAACCTTGCTTGCGCCAGGCGCATAAACAAAAACCCTGATTTCTTCACCAAGAAATACGCTATCGGGTAAATACATCTTGGGTTGTACCGCTCTTTGCTGCAAAACCTGTCTCAAAGCCTGAATAGTATTGGCAGAAGCCGGTAAAGCAATCACAAGAAGCAGTATGAGACATCCTGCAAAACCCCGTTTTGCTAGTGATGTCGATACAAAAAAGATCGGAACGCTGCGCTGCACTAGTTCCGTTAGTAAAGATAAAGGGAACTTGCGCAGGAAGCCTATTAGATGTATAGATTTGAATTTCATAGCCTTAAAGCACCTAGATTATAGCCTGAAAGAGCCTTATTTAAAAGAAAATCTTAAAAATCTTATAAATCCCAGCAATACCAATCCCTAGGGGTGCTAGAATAACCTGCTAATGCCGACTATACAACAACTAATTCGCAAAAACCGCAAAAACTCAAAGAAAAAGAGTAAGAGCCCGGCTTTGGACAACAACCCACTCAAGCGTGGTGTGTGTACAAAGGTAAGAACGGCCACGCCGAAGAAACCAAATTCAGCGATGCGTAAAATCGCAAGGGTGCGTTTAACTAACGGAGAAGAAATTACAGCTTACATCGGCGGCGAAGGTCACAACTTGCAAGAGCATTCAGTTGTTCTTATAAGAGGTGGTCGTGTAAAAGATTTGCCTGGTGTTCGTTATCACGTAGTTCGTGGTGCACTTGATACTCAAGGTGTTACAGGACGTAAGCAAAGCAGATCTAAGTACGGAACCAAAAGAGAAAAAGCTAAAAAGAAAAGCTAACTAGACAAACAGGAAATTAATTTAACAAGGAAACTATAATGCCAAGAAAAGACGGAAGATTTAAAAGAAAAGTAGCAAAGCCAGACCCAAGGTTTAACGATACCCACGTAGGTGCGTTCATCAACAGAATGATGGTTGATGGCAAGAAATCAACAGCCGAAGGATTGTTTTACAAAACACTTGGCGAACTTGACACTAAAGTCGAGGGCAAAGCAGGAGTTGATATTTTCAGACAAGCAGTCAAGAATGCAATGCCTTTAGTTAAAGTTAAAGCCAAACGTATTGGTGGTGCAACTTACCAAGTACCTAGTGAAGTAGAGCCTAGAGTTAGTGAAGCATTTGCACACAGATGGTTAATCATCGCTGCTCGCAAACGTAGTGGTAGAAGCTTCATTGAGAAACTTAGTAACGAATTATTAGACGCTTTCAACCACAAAGGCAAAGCTGTTGAGACTAAAGAATCTACACACAAAATGGCAGAAGCTAATAAGGCTTATGCTCATTTCGGCAGAAACTAAACTGACTCTGTGATCTTTTCCTATATTACTGCGTTCTCGTCACTTTTTGCCATCCTCATTTACGCCCAGTAAACTCCGGTGTCAAAAAGCTCCTCGGTCTTGTACTACAGAAAATCTCTACATCGCAAAACCAATAACTCAATGGTATTAATCGCACCCTCAATCCTATCTGCCGACTTCGCTAATTTAGAAAGCGAAATCAAGAAGATAGCAACAGCTGACTGGGTTCATGTTGATGTAATGGACGGTAGCTTTGTACCAAATATCACCATCGGAGCACCCGTTGTCAAAGCAATTAAACCTATAACAAATTTATTTATCGATGTTCACTTAATGATCGTGAACCCAGAACGTCATATACCTGACTTTATCAAAGCTGGTTCAGACTTAATTACATTTCATATGGAAGCGTATCGCTATGCAGCCGGCAGACAAGACTTGCTTGAGCATCAATTAGCGGTTTCCAATTTTGATAAAAGATTAACTGGTGAGGAGACCCAAGAACAGTGGGAAGAGCTTGGTAAGACAGTCAGTGACTACGACACAGAGAAAATATTCAACACTGTTCAATTAATTAAATCAACAGGCGTCAAGGTTGGACTCTCAATTAATCCTGCGACTCCTGTCAGTTCGCTTGAGAGCTTTATTAAGGATATTGATTTGGTTTTGCTCATGTCCGTTAATCCTGGTTTTGGTGGACAGAAATTTAGACCAGTGGTCTATGAAAAAATCACTCAAGTAGTAGAACTAGCTAAAGCTAATGGCAGAACTATTGGTACTGATTTTGCGAAAGGCGAACTTGCTATCGAAATAGATGGAGGAGTCGCTCCTGGACCTATAGCTCAAGAACTTCAAGCCAGGGGCGCTAATGTCTTTGTAGCTGGCTCAGCAGTTTATAATGCTCCTGATATCAAAGAGGCGATCAACGAACTTCAAGGTTAAGAGCGCTTTTTACAGCGCAGCATTTGCAGCCTCGAAGAGCGAGCATAAGCAAAATTCTCAAATCATAGACTGCCCAATAATGTACAATTGTACATATGACCGTTATGGATCAATTTCCCAAACTAGGCGTAAATAATCCCGAGGAAATACTCGACAGCGTTGCAAGAGCTACAGAAAATGGTTTTGTAGCATACAACTTGCAAAAACGCATCACATTATTTAGTACCAAAATGGTGGAGATTACGGGCTGGCATGACTCAGAAATTCTGGGTAAAAACATCTCTGAATTATTTCAAGTCAAAGATCTCACCAGCTCAGCGGACCCGAGCCCAGAATCAGTTCACCATCAAGCTACAACCCTCTTCACTAGAGACGGCAAACAAATCAATATTCAAGCACGCAAGACAGCAATCATCGATAAAGCAGGTGCAATAGTTGGTTCATTGATGTTCTTTATTATTGAAGGCTATAACAAAGATCTAGATAGAACTCAAGCTGAATTTATTAGCACAGTTTCGCATGAATTAAGAACTCCTATTACTAGCATCAAAGGTTTTGCCGCAACACTACTCAACAGCAAACAAGAAATAGACAAAGACAAACGTAATAAATATATTGGCATCATTAAAAATCAAGCTGAAAGACTTGCAAGATTGGTTGAAGACCTACTTGCAGTTTCAAGACTCGAAAGCAAAAAGCTACAACTAACCATTCATCCAGTCAAAATCCATGGCTTGGTAGACTATATTGCCGAGGTTGTTGGTTCTAAGCATAACTTCTCTCATGAAATCAAAATAGTCTCAGCCAAAGACCTTCCAGAGGTTTGGGTTGATAAAGATAGATTAGAGCAAGTACTTACAAATCTAATTGACAATGCTATTAAATACTCACCGGAATCAAAGAAAGTAGACATTGAAATCTCTAGCTCAATGCTCAACGCTAAACCAATGGTCAAGGTAGATATAATCGATTACGGTATTGGTATTAAAGCAGAGGATCAGCAAAAAATCTTTACCAAATTTAGTAGACTGGATAGTCCACTCACTAGAATCACAGAAGGTACCGGTCTTGGTTTATATATCAGCAAGTCTCTCTCTAAATTACTGGGTGGCGATCTTAGTCTTGCAAGCCAAGATGGTAAAACCACATTCAGTCTTTATTTAACTACCGAATTTCATAAGGGGGGCGAAGTGTGGTGGGATTAATTCCAAACGATCACATTCTTCATATTCTTGGAGCTAGTGGTCAATCTAGTATTGTATACAATACAATACTCCGTGCCTCATGCCAAGAAACTGGGATTAATCTCATTGAGACGATTAAAACAAAAGACTTCCTTGAATTAATCAAACAATATAGACCAGAGATTGTACTAATTGAAGAAGAAGCTTTTAACCCTGAAGTTGAATATAGATCAAGATCATGCCAACCGTTTAAATTAGTTGTCACTAAAGCTGACCAAAACATAGAAAGAAAACTAGAGCTGATGAAACAGGGAGCGGATGAAACCATTTCCAGAGACTGTACTGATGAAGAATTGTTTCTCAAATTCTACTCCATCCTTAGACGCAAGAAAGTCGAAGAACTTTCTCAGCTTACCAATCTGCCCAGTATCAACAAAACCTACAAAGTAATCGAGCATTGCCGCAAGCATCTCAATGACTGGGTTATAATCCACATTGACATCAAGCATTTCCAGAGTTACAACGTGATGTATGGAGTAAGCAAGTCAGATGAAGCGATTCGCGCTACTGCGCGAGTACTTGAAAAGAGCCTCAAAGAGAAACTTCGTTCTAATTTTTTCCTTGGACACCTAGGTAGGGATAGTTTCCTGATCATTAGTGACTCTGCATCTCTTGATACGATCACCCGCAGCGTACAAATCAACTTCAAAAAAATCTTAGGTAATTTATATATGCAAACAGATTATGAAAGTGGTTTCATAATTTCATCAGCACCTAACAAAGTCAGACGCAGAGAGGGTTTACTCAGGCTCAACATTGGCTATTGTTCTAAGATAGATCGCAATTTTCTTTCAGGCACTGACATTATAGAACAAGCTATCAAAAACAAACGTGAGCCAGGTATTCGAAACAAAAAGGTCTTAATCCTAGAAAACGATCTTGACTTTGCCGAACTAATACAAGAGACTCTAAATCAAGAAGGCAGTAACGCTATTCTTTCTAGAGGAATTGAACATCTCATTGATGATGTCACAGAACACGAACCCAAAATCCTTATAATTGAAGCTACTACTATCGGACAAAAGAACTTCGTCCCTTTATGCAAAGAACTAGACCGTTTCAAAGAAGAACTCGGCATGAAAATCTTAGTTGCAACCCAAATACCTGGTTACCAAAACTTTTTGAGCTCTGGAGCCGACGTCTACCTACCAAAGCCCTACGAAATTGAGACTTTACTTAAGGAAGTCCGTAGATTGGGTTTTGATTATGCTTAAATTCTGCTTAATCTTTGATTCTGAAGCGTATTAGATGTGATAATATTGGTGTGCTTACGAGCATTCACCAGGCATGGCAGGTGTCGCCAAGTGGTTAAGGTTAAGGGGTAGCCAGATACGCAAAAGACATCATTATAAAGTTTTGTCCCCCGACACACGAAGGAATAAACGATTAATAATCGTTTTGACTGAGTACGGATTGTGGTTCCGGTTGAGTGGATAAGACGGTTGTAGCAGACCTCAGATGATAAAGCAGACTTGTGACCCGTCTTGGACATCGTAAAATTGCATCGCAATTTAGATGTCCCTAGTCCCATCATCGACAATAATTATTTTGAAAAGTGAACTGTGGAAACACGGTCCTCAATATATTGATTATGCTTAAATTCTGCTTAATCTTTGATTCTGAAGCGTATTAGATGTGATAATATTGGTGTGCT
>JAQCFG010000006.1 GCA_027618255.1 Cyanobacteriota bacterium | reverse complement strand
TAACAAAGTAACGTTCGTTACTTTGTTACGACCCGGCGTTGATGGAAACAGGTGATAAACTTCCTATTAGTGTCAAGCAAGCGAGCAAAAAAAATAATCTTTATGGGGACGCCAGATTTTGCGGTTCCGAGCCTCAAAGCACTCATCGAAACTGATGATATTGAAGTGCTTGCCCTCATTACTCAACCTGATAAAGCTGTCGGACGTAAACAGATAATGACCCCACCACCAACTAAACTAGTAGCCGGAGCTGCTGGCATTCAAGTCTGGCAACCAGCCAAGATTTCAGAAGATAAAGATTTAATTCAGAAACTCAAATCATTAAAACCAGATTTCCTAATAACTGTCGCATACGGGCAAATCCTCAAAGACAATATCCTTGAAATTGCGCCAGTAATCAATGTCCACGCTAGCTTGCTACCAGAATTTCGTGGTCCTGCGCCGATAAACTGGATGCTCTTGCATGGAGATAGCAAAGTAGGTATCACAACTATGTTGACAGACAAAGGGGTAGACACTGGTGCAATGCTATTGAAAGACGAGATTCGCATTGATGAAACAATCAACGCCTCCCAACTCACCGCAAGCCTAAGTCAACGAGGAGCTGCTTTATTAATCAAAACAATAAATGAATTTGCAAATATAAAACCGATAGCGCAAGACAAACTAACTTCCGCAAAACAACTTGCACCTTTCATGGATAAAAACCTTGGACAAATTGATTTCAACGCAAAAGAGCTCGTGCTCAAGTCAGCCAACCCTAAACAAGGCGAGTTTGAATTTAGACAAAAAAATAATGCAACAGCGATTCATAATCTAGTACGAGGCACTTATCCTTGGCCTGGAGCTTGGTTTAAAATGAAAGAACAAAAAGTCATAGCGCTTGAAACCAGAGTAAACAAAATGGAGACAAATGAATTAGGTGTTGCTCCAAGCACTATCACTAAAGTCGATAAGGAGATTGGGTCATTTACAGTTGCTTGTCTTGAATCTGAGCTCGAAATTATTAAAGTTAAAGCTCAGGGGAAATCTGAAATGAGAGCTCTTGATTGGCTCAATGGACAAAGGCTTAAGCCTGGGGATAAGTTAACTAGCTAATAATTTAGAGGCGACTCTGCGATTATCCTCGAATCTTGTTCTTCTACTTTCTTGCAATTGCATTGCTGGGCTAAAGTGAGCTGACGCTGCATGTTCTTGAATTCTAACTCTTTGAACTGGATTATGAAAACCTTTTGACATACTTGTGATGGCTAATCTAGTATTCTCAGTATTACGAGCAACTTGATGGGCTCCCTCAGTATGCTCTGAAAAGCTTGGATGCGCAGCAGACTTGAATCCTTTTTCAAGGACTCTGGCTGCTACTAATGATAGTGATGCTACTACGATTTTAATCTCCTTAAATTAAATAGCTAAATTTGGTGTTACTGGATGAGCCATGCTCGTTGCCACGCTTCTTGATTTTTCAGCAAAAGTATTTTCAGCAAAAGTATTTTTATGAAAAAAATTACGACTAATATCTCTTGCTTCCTGCGCAGTCTTTGATGGGTCAACAAATCTCACAGCTGCCGCAACAACTCCGTCAGTGAGAAGGTGTTTTACTGTTGTGCGAATTGATCCTGTTATGCTCATTTGCGTCTCTTGCCTCAATAATTAAAAGTTAATTAAAGCTAAACACAATCTTAACAAATGTATCTCGTCTTTGCAATATGTATTTACGTTAATATCTACGTTTTTTGTAAATATTTTGACTAAAGCTCATAAAATTGTGAAGAAATAGTATAAATTAAGTGAATTCGAGAATTAGAACCAACTTGGATCAGATATATTTACATCTCATCTGGTCTTAATTCATCACCAGGGTCGTCCATTCCAGGCATTATTTTTGAAAATACAGTGAAGAACAATATCCCAATTAGGGTCAGCATACTGAATCCAAAAACTACCCCTTTCCACATGCCTTCAAAGATCATAAGGCCATTCTAGCACTAGAGCTTTTAGCTTGGCCCGCAAGTTCAAAACTTCTTTGAATCGTATCTTTGAATGCCACTCCACCAATATAATTACCCAAGAGCTTGAGGCTAGCAGGAAGTTCATTATTAATCTGGCTGATAATACTCAGGTAACCGATATTGTACTGAGGAATAGCCTGCTTGCATAATTGCTGATCAATTAGTTTGAAATCATCAACTTTAAGTTTGGTATTTATGTATGGCTGAAGTATTCTTGTTAACTCATTTGCAGGAGACTGTGACCTCGCAAAGCGCGAGAAACTAGTAAACAATAACTCATTTGCTAGTCGCCTCTCAGGGAAAAGCTCTGAAGAAAAAATAGTGCCCATCAGACTTGAATCCGCATTCGCGTTAATAAAACCAAAAGCATCAAAAGTCTTGAGTAAGTTTGGATTAAATAAATTGCGACTAAGACTAAAAGCATTTAGCTCAATATCTGCGTAATAGATTCTGTTCAATAGCTCACTGAGCTTGGGATAAACAACTGACAAGAATTCAGCTGCTTGATAAGCCTTGGTCGCAAGTACTAAATGATCACAAGTGATTTGTTGAGAATTAATTTCAAGCAAGTAACGCTCGCCATCATAACTAATTAAACGAGCATCGGCTCCTCGTAGTATTGCCTCTTCACCAATATAGGCGCCAAGAGCCTCACAGAAACTTGACATCCCTTTTATAAAAGAACAAGTTTGTAAAGTCTTGCTATGTTGTTTACTAGACTTGGGTTTTTGTATAAATCCAGCCAAGATTGATCCATAATTTGATTCCAAATCCTTCAATAACGGCAATGCAGCCTGAGCAGAAAGCATCTTAGCGTCACCAGCCCAAATACCCTTGAGCGCGTGACCTAATAAATCAGCCAGCTCTGCATTAAAACGTCTTGAGATGAAGTCATGAATTGACTCATCATCACTCTGTGATTTATTAGATAAAAAAGGCTCACGCAAAACCGAGAGCTTCGCTGGCAAACTCAGCAAATCAGAAAATATCAACGAACCAGGACTCGCCAACTTGAGTTGATCATTCTGACAGAGATAGCGCTTGGATTTTTTAAAATCATGGCTAATCACTTGATCACGAAAACCAATTGTATCAATCATCGCTTCAAGTCCTTCAGAACGGTTCATGAAAGAATTAGGACCAAATTCATAAATGGAATTCTTGTAGTTGCGACTTTGCCAAGAACCGCCAAGCTGAGAAGATTTTTCGATTAATAAAAAATCGCTTGTAGATTTATAGGCGTAGCTAAGACCGGCAATCCCGGCACCAATAATAATTTCTGAGTAGTGTTGTTTGAGCACTACTATATTATAGACTTTTATCTAACTTAAGCATTCACTAAAAATTGCAATGTCTCAACCCTTATCTGGCACGTGCTTTGCACGGACAGAACCTTTCATCATGGACCCGACTAGAAAAACTTCGTTTTACAGCGTGTCCTTAAGAGCCGACGCTAATAACTTTTTGTTTGGCTTCAGACCAATTACCTGCTCTGTCTTGGATTAATAAAGATACTTTGTGAAACCCATTAGTTAGATTATTCAAATTCAGTCCTCGCCTACTACCTACTGTACCATCTACATTAGAGATCCATTTATAAGCCTGAACTTCCCTACGTCTCTCTCTACCACCGAGTCCCGCATACAATGTTCGCTTGCGCTGATTAATCTTAAAACTAAAGGTATCGAAAACGGCTGGACTAATTATACGAGTGTTCGTCACATTTAAGATTCTAAACACTGGTTCAGACCATTCACCTTGGATATTTCTCACTCTGACCGAAATAGCATGAGAGCCTTCTGTTAAATTATTTACAACTATATCTTCTTGATCACCAATGAAATCATCGATATCTGAATTCCATTCATAAGCAACAATATTAGGATCACTCACTTGCGCATGAATGCTAACAGCATCTCCAACAACGGCATTAGCTTGCATTACAATATCATCAACCTCTAATGGGAATTGAATCTCAGCACTAAGTCCACCTATGGTCTCACCTGTCTCGCGGTAACGTCTAAATAAAGTCTCAACACTTGAAGCCAAGATGCGAGCTTTAATTGTTTGACCATCTAGGTCTTGCAATTTGCTTTTGGCTTTGATTAAAGCAGCAACTCCAGCAACCAAAGGAGCTGACATTGAAGTGCCAGATTTGTAATCATATGAATTACCAGGGATAGTACTAAATATCCATGAACCAGGCGCAACTATATCCACCCAATCACCATAATTAGAAAAACTCAATTTACTTGTGTTATTAGCAATTGCACCAACTGAAATCACTTCAGGGAAAGCTGCCGGGTACATTAATTGAGAAGTAGAATTATTACCTGCTGCTGCCACCAGTACAATACCAAGGCTATCAGCGAGTTTGAGCACATCGTGCAAAGCGGATAGTTCACCACCAGCGAAGCTCATATTAATCACATCAGCGTTGTTGTTAATTGCATAAGAAATTGCATCTATAATATCTGATGTTTTCAAGAAGGCAGAACTGCCAGTCGAGTAACCAGCTCTAAGAGGCATGATCTTAACTTCTGGTGCAATTCCACTGATGCCGATTGTATTATTCTGCACAGCACCAATAATTCCTGCAACATGAGTTCCATGACCATTCTTATCACTTGGATCGTTATCGCTTCTACCGCAGTCCTCTCCAAAAGCACAATTGCTTCCACCACTGACTACAAAATCCCAACCTCTAACATCATCAATAAAACCATTATTGTCATCATCAATTCTATTTCCTGGAATCTCATCAGTGTTATTCCAAATATTGGCAGCTAGGTCTTCATGCGTATAATCTACACCTGTATCAATTACTGCGACCGTGATACCATCACCCTTGGTGATTGACCAAAGCTGTTCTGGTTTAATAAAATCATGTGACCATTGATTATGAGACAAAGGATCATTAGAAACTGTTGTTGTTGCTTCATATAAATAGTTTGGGTAAACCGCTTCAATTTCATAATCGGTGTCTGCAAAATGAGATAGATTCAATTTGCGAACTAATTTTCTGAGATCTGATTTTGAAGTGACCTTGTCTAGTTTTAACAAAGCTAATTGAGACCTGAGCTTAAGTTTGTTAAGTTTGCGAAGCTTACGGAATTTGGCATGCTTTTTCTTTTTGAATTGTGCAAATAAACCTTGGGACAAATCATCTTGTAAATTAAACTTGCTAGCAAACTGATCAATAAACTCCGCTTCTGACTCTTTGACAACTTCTTTTTTAAATTTGTATTTAATAATAAGCTCTTTAGTTTCGAATTCCTCTGTCTCTAGCTCTGCTTGAACAGGGTTGATCAAAAAACCAAAGTTAATAAGTAATACAAATACTAAGGATAATCGTTTGAGAATAGTTATCAAGAAGGGCATTCTTAGACAATTGACCCTTAAGGAGGCAAGCAAAAGACCGCATATCTAGGCTATTTATTATTTCTTACATACACCGGTCACTGTAGACAGCGGAACCTTTTGAAGCAATATGCTAGTACTAAAAGTTGATTTATAATTTATTTATTCTAGACCAGCAAAATGATCAATCTCAGCATCATTGTCACAGACGGGATTAAGCAACGATAAGCAGCAAATTGTTATGGATATATAATCATTGACAGGAACATAGCGTGATACATGATAAAATTCATCATTGAACGCGGGGATACAAATATCATATAGGAGTACATTATGGCAACAGCAGAAGCAAAAACATCTAATAGAAAACTCAAGCCCATCAACGATAAAATCGTTGTGCAAAAAGCGGAACCTGAGACAAAAACAGATGGCGGGATATATTTACCGAGCAGTTCACAAGAGAAACCACTAGAGGGAATTGTTATTGCAGTTGGACCTGGTCCTCGCAATGACAAAGGTGAAAGACAAGAATTGCAAATCAAAGAAGGTGAGAGAGTTCTTTATTCTAAGTACTCTGGAACTGAATTTAAACAAAACGGCAAAGAACTTCTGATCATTTCAGAGAAAGATATTCTTGCAATCATCGAAGGTTAATCATTTATTAGGAGATAAACAAAATGGCTAAAAAAATACTTAGAAAAGACGAAGCACGTAGAGCATTAGCAAATGGTGTACAAATTGTCGCTGATATAGTATCAGTAACACTTGGACCAGCTGGTAGAAACGTAGTACTCGAGAAAAAATTTGGTGCACCACAATCAATTCGTGATGGTGTCACTATCGTTAAAGAGATCACAGAACTTGAAGATCCATTTGAAAGTGCTGGAGCAGCTTTACTTAAAGAAGCAGCTACCAAAACTAACGATATCGCAGGTGACGGTACAACAACTTCGACTGTACTTGCTGGTGCAATCGTAGAAGCTGGCATGAGACACCTCGCTGCAAAAGCCAACCCTGTTCTTCTCAAAAGAGGAATGGATAAGGCTTGTGAATTTATTGTTACTGAGTTCAAACAAATGTCAAAAGAAGTTAAGTCTTCTCGTGACATAGAACAAGTAGCTACTATCTCTGCAGCAAACGATTCGCAAATAGGTCAGTTGATTGCTGAAGCGATGGAGAAAGTGGGTAAAGACGGTGTTATAACTATCGAAGAATCTAAATCAATGACTACAGAACTTGAAGTTGTTGAAGGAATGCAATTCGATAAAGGATATATCTCACCCTACTTCGTAAACAACACAGAGAGAATGGAAGCTAATTTAGAAGATCCATATATCCTTGCTGTAGACAAAAAAATCAGTACTGCCCATGACCTTGTTCCTACTCTTGAAGCAGTAGCAAGATCTGGTAGACCATTATTGATCATTGCTGAAGATGTTGAAGGTGAAGCACTTGCTGCACTTGTAATCAATACTCTAAGACAAACAATCAAAGTAGCTGCCGTTAAAGCTCCTGGTTTTGGTGATAGACGTAAAGCAATGCTTGAAGATATCGCAATAATGACTGGTGCCAAAGTAGTTTCTGAAGATCTTGACATGAAACTTGCAGACATAAGCATCGAAGATCTTGGTGTTGCACGCAAGGTAGTTGTCAGCAAAGACAAAACTATCATTGTTGCTACGGAAAACACTAAAGATGAAGTTGCTTCAAGACTTGCTCAAATCGATAAGTTAATAGCTGACAGTGATTCCGACTACGACAAAGAAAAACTTAACGAGCGTAAAGCTAAGTTGAGTGGTGGCGTTGCAGTAATCAAAGTTGGTGCAGCTACCGAGCCTGAACTGAAAGATCGTAAGTTAAGACTTGAAGATGCGCTTAACGCTACTCGCGCAGCTGTTGAAGAAGGGATTATACCTGGTGGTGGAACAACTCAAGTTAAAGCATCTCAAAAATTAGAAGCTAAGCTTTCTGATTATGATGGTGAAGAAAGACTTGGAGCTGAAATCATTGTTCAAGCACTTCGCAAGCCTACTATGCAGATTGCACAAAACGCCGGTTTCTCTGGCGAAGTTGTAATTGAAAGAGTATTGTCCGAAAAAGACAATGTTGGTTTCAATGCTGCTGTTGGACAGTATGTTGATATGTTTGACGCTGGTATTGTTGACCCAGCTAAAGTAGCTCGTACTTCACTGCAAAACGCTGTTTCAGTTGCTGGTCAAATCCTGCTTACTGATGCAATCGTAGTTGAAATCAAAGACTCAAACTCAATGGCTGGAATGCCAGCTGGCGCAGGAATGCACGGCATGATGTAAAAGACTTACAAGACTCTCCTTATTTAGTCATGAGTGGGGTCTTGTTAATTTTTGAATAAAAAGCCTCCGTAAGGGGGCTTTTTTATTCCTAATGTAGTGAGAACACAACAGTGTAATGCTTCTTTAAGAACTATAGCTGCGACAACCTAACCCGACTCAAGTTACCCGACTTGATCTCATCAATCAACGGACTCAAGCAATGTTCTACAACAGCATTGACTGAAATTAGCTCAGAAAGATTATAAAAATGATTGGGATCGACACAATGATTGATTTTCCCCTTAAATATTTCTAGCATCTCATCTTTGCTGGTGTCATCATCGAGATTGAGTTTTTGCTTGACTCTATAAACAGAGTTATTGACACGCTTGCGGGTTGTATCAAACTCTTCAGCTATCTGTAAAGAGCTCTTACCGACAAGAAGTGAAAAGATCACACAAAACTCAAACACTGTTATATTGGCAATCTCGCCAAGTTCAATATCTTCTATGATGTTGGGACTAATCCACTTGGCTCCATAACTTACAGCTGCAACACCAGAACGAATCACATCCTTGTTTTTAAGAAACTTGCCGCCAAGAGCAATTCCGTCAATGCCAATCTCATGAGCGCGATTGAGGATGCCAAGTTCGTTTGAAGCAGTAAATAAAAATATTTTAGTTCGGGGACTATGATTCTTTATCCAAAGAGCCAAATCGATACCACTGTTTTTGACTCCTTGACTTATATCAGAGAATTCACCCAGGTAACAATCTAACCAAACCAAATCAGGCTGATGCTCGCGAAAAGCTATTTCTGCTTCATGCGTATTAGAACAAAAAGCAACTACTTCATAGTATGATTCAAGGCAAGATGCGATATATTCCCATAAGACAGCCTGATCTTCAACGACTATGGCTTTAGCCTTGTCTAGTGGCTTAACAAACTGTTCTTCAACAGTAGATCGAGATGCAAGCTCCTGTAATTTTCCTAAACTAATATTGTTACTCATATAATCTCCTTTATATTAAATCTGACAAGATACTAATCGTCTTGTGCCTTTCAAGACTATCCCGTGATAAAAACTCATTGGCGAAAAGTCCAGTATGATTAAAATCTAATTGATAAATCATATAGTCACCTTGTTCTAGAGCTTGAACACCATTTACTTGAATCCCGTGAATAATAATTTGCTCTAACGAAGCTACCGTATCTGTTCTTGTTAAACGATTACTGTCAATCAACCCTTGAGCTGTTTCCTGCAAAAACTTTTCTTGATTAAGTGCAAGATGCAAATTGACCAAGGGTAGAATCCAAGTGACCGTCAGGGTCAAACCCAATAATGCAACGAAAGCTAAAGACGGCAATGATTGCATTATTGAAGCTCCAGATTAATTAAATCCATATTGGAAAGTTCTCTATTACGATCTTGTAGATATAGAATACTTTGACTTAGTTTAACTATATCGATATTAAGAACGCTCAATAAATGTCTATAATTAACCGCAATAGAGCTAAAGCATAGAATCAGAGTCGTTGCCGCAACTAATATAGTTGAAACTTGCACTAAAAATCAAGCTCCTCCATTTCAAGCGGATCAAGCTCACGATGAATTTGTTTGATTTCATTTGTCCCTTGATTAATTAAAGCAAGATCAACAGTGTCTGTAACTCCATGAGATCTCATCTTCCGGTTCGCTTCAATATAAATATTCTTGCTTGATGACATATCAAGATGGGGAATATCAACAGTTGCACTGACGGTTTGTTTAGAGCTTTGTTCTATTTCTTGCGCCGCTAAGGCAATAAACAAGACGTTTTTACTCCTACGTTTCTTTTTAGATCGTCCCAAGAAAGGAATAATACGGCCAAGAGGACTGGTTGACTTGGCTAATGTCTCTGACTCTGTCATAAAGGCGTTTAGCACTACCTCTTGTCCGTCACCTAATAAAGCTCCACTATTAACATACTCCTCGCTAAAAATAGGGATATTGATTCCTTGAACCGTTGCTACTGTAGCTTCAGCAGCAGACAAACGACTAGCTAGTTGCACATCGATTAAACTATTTTCAAGACCAGTGACTTTTAGTTCACCCTTGAAACCAATTGGAATATATTCAAAAGTAATGGCTGAATTACCGAGACCATTGTTTTGTTTAGGGATAGGAAAACGCGTCCCCTTACCAAGTGAAACCGTCTCTCCGGAATGTGTAATCAAAGAGAATTCATTCACAACTCTCAGCACTCCTTCTTGCAATAAATCATTAAGCCGCACATTAATAAAGGCATTGTCAAAGACCTTTGCACTACCACTAACTAAATTACCACCAGTAATTTGCTCATGAAAGCGGCTCAGACCACCCGTTAGCCCAGAGAAGCTATCTTGAAAGACCGCTGTAACTAGATCGGAAACCTTGCTAACACTCCCAGCGCTAATATCATTAGAACCTAAAGATCCCTTGACATCAGAACCGGTAATAGTTGAATTGATAGTATTAATGAAATCATCTGCAAACTTGGAATCCATTTCCAAGAATCTCACTTTGACAGCATAGCGCTTAGGTTCCTTTATTTGAATATAAGAAATGACTCTCTCATTTTCCGAAGCGAGTATTAAGTCTCGATATAAATTATTTGTGTCAATTAGTTTATTGGTTGACGCATAAGATTCAACGAAACTCGCATCTTCATTGTTTTGTGATGAAGTTCTAGCTTCTGAGTCTACTGAATCAAGATCTTTTAATCTCAGTTGCCCACCAGGATTAGAGAAGATTTTGACACCATGATCGCCAAGAGCATTACCAGCAAAAGCAACAGCCAAAAGAGCTTTCTTTGATGACTCAACTAGTCCACGAAGATATATGTGAGCCGAGTTATCAGAACCTTCTAGCTTGGTATTAACCAAATGGGCTGAAACAACTTTGATTCTCTGCTCCTTACTAGGGTCAGCAAGACCAAATAATTTATTGAGTTGATTTTCAAGAGCTGAATAATCATCTTCTACCAAGACCTTGACTTTAATAATATCGTCACCGGCTTGGAAGGTCAGTTCACCTGTACCAGTCTTCTTCGCTTTGAGCATAAATTTGCGATAGCCATTACGCTCTGGTTGTAATTTCACAAGTTCAATATAGTCCAAAGATTGTTCACTACTACCATAGTGAGCCAAAGATACTGGTTTATCAAACTCCAGAATCTCTACCTCTCCAACTTTTAAGATTTTTTCAAACTTAATTGCATTACGGTTACTAAAATTGAGCACTGGAACAGCCAAAACTGGCAGTTGCAAACTCACTAAAACTAATATCATCACTACTTTCTTCATTTCTTCTCCTTATAAAGACTCCATCATCAAAAACCTTACGGCATCCACCATTGGTAAACTAATGATTATTAACATCACAACAACTGGACCCATTAAATATAATTGAGCATTGTCAGCCTGATTGTTAATTTCATCAATCTTATTAACATCCATTTTGTCCAAGAAATTATCAAAGCTCAACTTGAGTGCATGCTTACTAGCACCATCATTGACTGAAATCAAGAGCCCAATAAAATCTCGAAACTTGGGTAAATCTGTCGTCCATTCAATCAAGGTTTGGCGCATCCCTGACTTAGTTGACTTAGCAATTAATTTACTAAGCTCCCGCTTGGTTGCCTTGAATTCTATAGGCAAATCCTTGATTATTGTTTCAAGCGCATTAATAATAGGGGTTTCAGTTTTGATCACTAATACCTTAAGACAACGCACTAAGTGTTCAACACTAGATTCAAGTTCTTTTTTATATTGGTACAAAGCCAAATTGATTTCTAGGGCAATCAAGGCTGGTAATACAAAGCTGAGTAATAAAAATATCCAATTATGATTGACCAAATAAACTAACAAAAGCACAGTAAATACCAAAAACGCTTCGCCAATCATTTGCAACATCTCATCAAGGGTCCGATCTAAGTTAAAATAGTCTAATTCAAGTTGTTCCAAAACTCGCCTGGTTAAAACTTGTGATATTAAAGTACCAAATTTAATCATTAGTATTTTATATAAACCAATGTTGGCTTGGTTGCTTGCACCCTTATTGTTCAGCAGTGATTGACTTTGATAACTAGAATTAAGCCAAAGATACTTGCTATTGGCAATAACAAGCACGTAAGTAATTGACAAGCTAATTAACAGAACTAAACAATAAACCAAAAGCATTAGCCTTGCCTCCATAGTGTAATCAATACAGTCAGTAAATAAGCTGACCATATAACTAATGAAGAAATAAATACGACAAAGACTCTTGACTCAGAATCCCACCAAGATAAATTAGGATTAAAGCTAATTCCAGGAATCACAAAAAATAAAACAGCGAGAAAAGCAATCACCATAAAATCCATCGTAAAAAATGTAATCATAATGATATTTTTTTGTTTTTGATTCAATGAAATTCGTTCCGCGATATTAGCTGCTGCATTAATAAAAGCCTCTTCCTGATTACTTGTATGAGTCAATTCCAGCTTTAACAACTGCGAGGCTCGAGCAAGCTCCCTGAGTCTAAAGTTTTGTTCGAGTGATTTTAACCAAAGAGGAAAATTCTCTATAAAGTTGGTCTCCGACACCTTGATAAACTTGGCTAGTTTAGGTCCAAGTGGATATTCATTATTAAATTTGAGAGTATTAGCAACAGCATAATCAAGTACCATTCCTGTACTAAGATTATTACGGATAGACATCAAAACTCTTTCAAGTTGACTGAGTAGTTTTGATCTAAAACTAGAACTATTGTGATAAAACAATCTTGCTAAATATGCAGCAGCAATAATCAAACCAAGTAATAATCCCAAGCCAGGGTTGGTAAGAAGAGGACCAATAAAAACGATAGAAACAACCGTTATAAATAAAGCAGGCAGTACAAACTTAAGCACTACCCCCTTGCCAATATAATTGCTTAAATGAGGTAAAGAACTAAAAAGCTCTTGTTCTAGCTCAGCTAATTTATTGCTTTGAGTCTTTGCTGATTCAATAATCAAAGCCTGTCTATAAGCGAAAGAATAATCACGAGCCTCTCTTAAACTAATATAAACTAAGCAGATTGCGGCAATAGAAATTAAAGCGATATACAACATTAGAACTTGTAAGCAACTCCTTTAAGGCTCAAATAGTCCTCCAACTCACTACAAACATTGACCTTGTGAAATCCCTTTCCTTCATCAAATGAGAATAATTCAACAGATTTAAAATGTCCGCCATTCAGAGAATCAAAACCGGTAACGTAATAAATCTTAATCAGACGTCTCAAGTTGTCTAATGGGCTTTGTTCAACCAGAATTAAGATCTGTACCATATCTGCTATTAAGTACTTAATATCATCTCCGCTAGGGGCAAGTGGGTGTTGTTTACAAAGTGCGACTAATGTATTAAGGGCTTGATCAACAAGATACTTATTAGAACGTAAAGTATAATGAAAAGTCAAAAGTGTTCCTAAAATAGCTTGAGACAATTGCAATATTTCCCAAGCTGAACCATCGCGAGCTTCTGACAGAACCACATAGCGTACACTATGTCTCTTACATGCCTTAGTCAATCGAGTTACATCTATATTTTTAAGATCATCACGCTCATACTCAATAGTGCGCATCTTAACCAAATCAGCAATTCTTGGTCTTAGTTCTGGAGTATCTTCAATTGTCGCCTTGCGTCCACCAGCACTAGGCCAGTGTTCTGACAAAGCGCTTAATAAAGTAGTCTTGCCTGATCCCATTGTGCCTGCAATTGCAATGGTGGTGCCCGCTTGCTGAATTGCAAGAAGGAATTCCTTCATCTCAACAGACAACATAGCAAAGTTAAGCAAATTATCAAGGGTATAGGGTTCACCAGGGTGAATTCTCAAAGTCAAGAACGCTGCTTCAGCAGCAGGAGGCACTAAGGCAGAGGCACGAATATAACCACATGGGTGTTCAAAATCTGCAATCGGACTTGAATTATTGATACTAACACTTGCGTTATTGAGCATATTATTCTCACTAACAATTCTCTCTATAATGCTGACCAAATGTGCATTAGAAAGAAAAGGAATCGGCCAGCTAAATATCTTATTTTCCGCTTCATAATATATATCTTGGAAATTATTTACTCTTATTTCAGTTATCTTATTAGCATCAACGTTTTGTTTAAGCAAAAGATATAAAGGATTGGAATCAAGATTTTCAAACTGTTTAAGGATCGAACAAATAGATAGTATAGTGGTTGGACCATAATAAATAAAATCATGAATCAATAGAATCTTGGTCCAAACCTTGTCATTGACTGAAGGTGCTTGGTCAAAGCTTAAACCATAAACCAAAGGTGTTTTAAATAATTCATCAATAAAGCTGTCAAGTATCTTAGCTTTTATTGCCTTAGCTTGATATAAATTTGATTCAAAGATCTGTTCTAATTGTTTTTGTAAACGTTGTGCAATCAGACTTTGATTTTGTGGACTCAAGTAACTATCAAGCACAGGATAAATTATTGACCTATAATTCAAGGCACGATCCAGATGTCCTATTTTAAGATCTTGCTTAAAATCTGAACCATAAATATCCGCCTTCTCAATCATTGTACTAAGCATGAGAACCTACCAGTAATTTCAAAAAACCTGAACGAGAACGAGCTAATCCAGAATCAAGCTTAATACCTAATCTCTGCAATAATTGTTTTGCAAATCGATACAATGGTTCAGACTTTGCAATATTATTGCCCTCAAAAATAAAATTGGTGACAAGTTCAGGACTATATGGGTAGATCAAAGGTAATTCACCAAGGATTTCCAACCAATCAGCTTCTTTGAGTTTTGCATATTTTTCATAATGGTAATAACCAGGTGCAATTACCGGAATAATATTAACTTTGTATTGTTCCAAAAGCAGTTGATGCTCCTGAAACTCTTGTTTCATAGACTGAGTATCACGGAAAACTACAACTATATTTTTTGACAAACGCAATAGCTGTTTATTCAAGGGGGAGGAGATATCACTTGATAAATCAAAAAGCATGTTTTTTGAGATCTTAGAACCAAGTTGTAAGATCTCATCAAATAATGAAAAAGAATCTCCATCAAATTCTTTAGTCAATAAGCGTAATGAATTAGCTATATTCAATAATTTACTGCGGTGTTCACTGGCAGTATCCAAGCTAAGATCCGTTGCTGCAACAGCTTCTAGTTTGTCCGCAAGACTAGCTCCAAAACCTATTAATTGATCCGAATATTGTGATCTCTCTTTAATAGTCCCAAACAAATTCAAATACGACATCTGTGGGATCAAAGCTGGTTTTGTAATAAAACCGCTGAACCAATCAAAATCTCGAGCTTGATTAATTTCCTTAGAACGATCTCTGCTTAAAAGTGCGAGTCTCGCTTGAATCCTCAGGCTCTGTTTAATAGCAAAATTGTTTGAGCTTTCTAATACCAAAGATTCATGAGAGTTTTGTCCTAATACATAAGCAAGCAATATTGTAATGAAACTAGAACCAACTCCACCATTGAGCGAATAAAAAGAGGTGATGTTTTCTTCCAATACATAATCACGCGTTTTTCTTGGTGCAAGCTTGTTAACAATAGACTGGATACTAGTCTCATCTTCAACTTCAGCATTGACCAAGCCAAAACGACTACCTTCATTTGGACTAGAGTTGGGTAAATAAACAAAAGTCTTGATTGCTCCTCTAAAGCTATCTTTAATTTCTCTAGCTAAATCATAAGCTTCCATTTTCTTAGAATCAGCATTAATCAATACTATATTAATAGAACTATGTTTAAGTATTTCAACAGCTCGAGCAAACTTTACTTCCTGGCTTAGGCTATAAGCTCTATGATTAATCTCTGCCTGAGCGAGTTTAAGCTCAGAACTAATTACCGATTCTGAAACAAAAAGGATATCTGTCATTGTGCGTAAACCTCCTTTTGGGGCCCGTGAATCATCAACAATGACTGAAACAATGACTTAGATTTAAAAGATTGATCGATTCTTGCCACCTGTACTTCTTCTCGCTCTTTATTTTTATAGGTCACTATCAAACTCTTGTCTTTTTTAGCTTTGACAACCGTAGAAAAATATTCTTCCGGGATAGAGACGGTAAGCTCTCGTCTTGACTTACTACTCACGGGCACACTCAAGGGCGCCTTGCCTAGTGGCATTGAATCAACCAAGATCACCTTGACCTTACTAGCTATTAATTTAGATCTAGATTCTTGTACTTGATAAAGATCGACAAAATCATTTGGCTTAATAAAAACATTAAAGCCAAGTTGCGGGACTGATAGATCAATCAAACTATGATTTTCATCTAGTAAATTAATTAGTCCTGGCAATGTACCTTGAGCAGCAAGTTGTTCTCGCTGTAAAATTGAATTAGTGGGTATTGGAATACTTGCAACACGTCCTAAAATATCAGCAAAGCCAGTCAATCTCTGAGTCTCAGGATCAAAATCACAACTGATAAAAGATGGCTCAAGCACTTGTGTCTCTGGGTTCTTCCAAGTCATTTTGTGAAATTCTTCCTTATAAAATACGACTGGTTTTAGATCACTTATTGAAATCACCTCGCCAATATTAATATCACGCTTAACAGCAAGAACATAAATTGGCTCATAACGACTTAACTTACTGAGTTGCATATCCATTGCAATATATTTTTGCAATAAGAATATTGCAGCAATAATTATTATCGCTATTAAAACCGGTATCAAAATCTTTCGATTTTTATACGAAAAGCCCCAGAGGAAGCGGTTTAACTGACCGCTTCCAAGCTCCGAATGAATTGTACTCATTGATATTATTCCTTAGTAATTATATTTTTTGGCTTGTTAAGACTGATCGCCACTTTGTCATTACAAAATAGTCAACAATTGACCCATTCTCAGATTAACTGATGTGTTGATTGCATTTGCTGCTGTTGTAGCATTATTTGCCATATTGGTGATTACCGGTACTGATGCACCAAGAATCGCTGCTACAAGTGCACCATAAATTAGTACTTCCTTCATTGTTTTTCTCCTTTTGTTAACCCCTCTGTTCTCACTTTATCTCCCCGTGATAAATTAAATGATAAAAGCTGCTGCTTTGACTTGATCATACTACTAGTCATTGAAGCCACTGCCAAAGTAGCTGGTACTATACCATAACTCATTGTTGAACTTAAAATACCAGCACTCAATGCTGATGCCATTGTTGAACCAATAATAGTTGCCACCAGCTCTTGTTTATCTTTGATCGGTCTCGCTATACGCAAAAATACATCATCAAACTCTTTGTTAGATCCCTCTTCAAGACTAACTAATTTTAGTAACAATGATTTAGAGTCTATTGCAGCGACTGTAGCTTTTAAGTATTGATCTTGCTTTAATTTAAAAACTAATAATTCACCTATCTCTGGATAATCTACATAGCTTGGCTCTATCAACTCAAGCTCCATTTCTGACGATAAGCTGGTTATTAAATCTGGCGCTACCACTCTTACTGCTGCTGTATCAGTTCGTCTCACCAACTTACGATCAACAAACAACAAACTAGTATCCAAACGAAAAACTGTAGCCGTATCGATTTTCTTAGGTAGCTGTCCAGCGTGAATAGTTAACAACTTTGCTATCAAAGAACTAAAATCATCTAAATTGCCACTAACAGAATTTAGATTGGCAAGAGTTATAGCACTAATATAACCTGCTCTGTCAAAGTTCAACAGTAAGCTAGCATCATAAGTACCAAACTTGCTTGGATCTAATTCCCTATCTAATTGATTCAACCAAGCTATCGATTCTTGATCCAAATCAAGTTGATTAAACTCAGGTGACAAACCAGATACAGGATTTACCAACTTAGATAAATATTCCAAGTGTTCGCTATAAGAAGCACTGACTGGTTGTAGACAAAGCACGAGTATCAGAATTAATCGTCTCAGATTAGTCAATCGCTGAGCCTCCTAAATAAGCCAGTTCCAGTTTAAATGGATTACGATTAGCTTCGATTTCTTTCATAATGGCAAGAATCGCTTTACCATTTTGAAATTTTTTGAAGCCTAGATTAAGATAGGAATTGCAATACTTAGCAGCCACTGGAAAATCTCCACGCAAACTATGTATATGAATCAAAGCTTCAGTAGAATCTCTCAATAACAATTCGGTAGAATCCAAACCTGCCAAATATTGTTTCTTGGCTAAAGCAGCCGCTTCAAGATAGCGCTTAGCTGCTTGATCATAAAAAACTGGTCCAGATTGCTCTAGGGCTCTGGCATAATCAAAACGATATTGAGCCCGTTTTGGATTTTTCAAAACTGCAAATTGGTAAGCGACCAGCCCTTTGGCAATAGATTTAAGATCATGTGACTCTTGTCCTTGCTTGAACCAATTCTGCGAAATTGCCATCAAAGCATCATCATCAACGCTTGCCAAATAACTATTAAGTTTCTCTGCCTGGTCAGTACTGGCATTAGCTAAAGCCAGGTGAGCATCATGGTTCTCGGGGTTTAACTTCAATGCCTCTCTATAAGCCCTAAGACCATCAGCAAGATGTCCCTTGATTACCAAAGTATCTGCCAAATGCAATAAAGCACTAGAATCTTGTTTTTCTTGACTCTCATTTTGATAGTTTTGATCTTCTTGTAATGATTTAACAAATGGACTATCAAGCTTGTCGATAAACTTGTCTAACCTACCCTTATTGGTTTTGTGATTTTTGCCTATATCAATCTTGGCTGATAAATGATGAATCGTTTCTGTTTCAACTTTCTTTAAGCCTAAACTAGTAACTAAATCATCAGCTAAACTATCTTCAAAAACTTCTTCATCTTGAACTTCATTCAATACAAGACTCGAATCATCCAGCTCGACTATATTAAATTCATAAGCAAGACCTTCTAAAACAGTTCTTGTTTGAATTTCGTAGCGACTCTGTTTTTTGGGTTTAATTCTCAACTCCACCAAATTATTAAAAGACCAAAAATTCTTATTTGCTGATTTAGTTTTAATTAATTCAATTTCAAACTGTTCGGTAGATATTTGTTTTGTAATATCGTTTGCTAATTTAGAATCATTAATAGCCACAATATACGTATCACCAATTAGTTTTGGTAAAGACATTTCTAATTTAGATTCTGTTTCAATAATTAGAGATGAGTCGCTATTAAAATAAACTGACTCTAATCTTGTTCTCTCTGCATTCGCTGCTAAAGAAGTAAAATTTAATATTAGGGCCAGCAGTACAAGTCCTCTGGTCAAAAGCTGTCTCTGAAAAGCTTTGTGATATTGTTGTTTCCCTATAATTCCTGGCGTTATTATTATTTGCATGATAATTCCCTCAACAAATCAATTAACTATTAAGTTAATATAAATGCTTAAGAAATTATAGTAGCAGGCGAGGAAGGAAATTACATGAAATTAAGTGTCTGCCACATGAAGTTTTCAAACCATGTGTCAATACAATGCTCTGTTTCGGTAACCATAAAGGACTCAATTTTCTAACAGCGACTCAACAAATGACTTAAACCCTAGGACCAGTCATCTCTTCAGCCTTAACCCAATTACTAAATTGTTCATCATTCAAATGACCAAGTGCAATAGCAGACTCACGCAAAGTCAGTCCTTTGACATGGGCATTCTTTGCTATTGCGGCTGCTTTATCGTAACCAATATGAGTGTTGAGTGCTGTTACCAACATCAAAGAGTTTTCTAAGTTCTTTTTACAATTAGCTTCATTAGCTTCAATTCCAATTACACAGTTCTCGGTAAATGACTCACAAGCGTCACTAAGCAAGCGAGCTGAGTTGAGGTAATTAAAAATCATCATCGGCTTAAAGACATTAAGCTGGAAATGACCTGTCGCGCCACCAAAATTAATTGCAACATCATTACCCATCACCTGAGCACAGACCATAGTCATAGCCTCACATTGAGTAGGATTGACTTTGCCTGGCATAATTGACGAACCCGGCTCATTCTCTGGTAAATTTAATTCACCAATGCCGCAACGAGGACCTGAACCAAGTAAACGAATATCATTTGCTATTTTCATCAAAGAAACAGCAATTGTTTTCAGTGCACCATGACCCATTACAAGCGCGTCGTGTGCTGCAAGTGCTTCAAACTTGTTTGGAGCTGTGATGAATTTAAAACCAGTAATATCAGAAATAGATTTGGCAACAGCTACAGCAAAATCAGGATGACTATTTAAACCAGTGCCAACAGCTGTTCCGCCAAGTGCCAGTTCCATCATATCTGGCAATACCGCATCAATACGCTCAAGTGATTTTGTTAATTGCTGAACATAGCCAGAAAATTCTTGTCCCAAAGTCAGTGGAGTTGCATCCATCAAATGAGTTCTACCAATCTTGACTATATCTTCAAAAGCAACTGACTTGGCGTTCAAGGCGTCACGTAATTTAGAAATAGCAGGAGCCAAGCGAGTCAACGTGAAAGTTGCTGCTGCAATATGCATCGCTGCTGGAAAAGTATCATTAGAGGATTGCGATTTATTGACATCATCGTTTGGATGAACCGGTGTCTTAGAGCCAATCACGCCACCAGCTATTTCAATTCCACGATTAGAAATCACTTCGTTGACGTTCATATTAGATTGAGTACCAGAACCTGTTTGCCAAACTACAAGAGGAAAATGCTCATCGAGCTTGCCATCAATCACCTCATCAGCCGCTTGGGAAATTAAATCTGCTGTGCTTTGATCAAGAATTCCTAGCTTGCAATTAGTTAGGGCTGCTGCTTTTTTGAGAACACCAAAAGCACGAATAACTTCTATTGGCATTTTGTCCTTGCCAATTTTGAAATTAACCAAAGATCTGGCTGTTTGGGCTCCATAATAACTAGATACCGGGACTTGAATTTCACCCATAGTATCTTTCTCAACTCTAAAATCACTTGTCATAACCCTAGTCTACTATGCCCGAGAGGCGAAACACCTATTGGCCCAAAATCCTTATATCGAGCCATATTTGATCGACTATCTGAAAGAAACAAATGTATTTCGCCCAAATGGCATAATACCTATCCCCATCTATTATATACTTACATATATTGAGTGATGCAAAGTAATCCGCTTAATTTGGCTATCTTAACTGACCGACCAAGTATGGTTGGCTCAGCCGGCCTTGCCCCTGCTCAAGACTACCTCTCCAAAGAACTAGAAAACGAAAAAGTCATTCAAGCACTTAATAGTGCAGAAGGACTACCTGATCTTAGCTCAATACCAGAAGCACCAAAGCAAACAAACACCAATCAAGAAAAAGCCAAATCAATTGTGCCAGATCGTGTTTGGCAAATACTTGTTGGAATTGCCTCACACTTCCATTTATTAGTTGGACTCAACGGTAGCTTTAATTTTTTCCCTAAGTCCTTTAGTAAAACGATCGACTCGCTAGCGCCCAAAGTCTCTAAGGTGGTCAACCTCTTTAATTACACAGACAAAGGGCAGCTCTCCTTGCGAGACAACAACTCACTTGACGGTCTTTCCAAGTTCTTATTCCCTGCAATTGTTACATGGTTCCCTGTCGATGACATGTTTCTAGCCCAAGGACTTAGTAGCGGCACGACTATGATGGCAAGTGCACACAATCCACGCATCAATGACAAAACTAGTTTTATGGCTAACCTAAAACAACACTGGAACAGTTACAAAGAAATGATTAGTGAGATCTTTAGCAAGGGTGGTCTCCAGAGACTTGTCAGTAAAGATGATTTTCACTTAATGCATCTTGGCGGTAACATGAATTTCTTTGGCGGGCTTGGTGGGCTCGTTGCCGATGGAATACATCCAAGAATCAAAACCGGATTCTCTCTAGTAAGAAATCTAGGAGGAGTGATTTGCGACGTTGCCAAAATCTTGCATGGCGATATTAATTACATGATTTCTGGATCGCTTTATATCGCAGCTCATGGGCTTGATGTCTGGCAGTCAGCAATTTCAAGCAAGAACAATAATAAATCACGAGTAATTAGTCACTATGTACAATGGCTCTCTACTATTGCTAATTACTTCTACATTAAGCCCTCTGAAACCATGGCAAATAATGAGTTTAAGGATAGGATCAAAGACAAACGTATGGCTTATGCATAAAGTCGCGGGAACCAATACTCAAGCACCTTAACGGGAAAGCATAAGCGCACAGCTCCTCTTGGACTTGAAGAAGTTAAGATGCCATATTCAAGTAATTTTGATAAAATCGTTCTTGCTTGGCGAGGACTATAATCAACAATCTCAGCTACTGTGCCACGCTCGACCTCACCTCGCAAAATTACTTCTTTAATCAAAGCTAAAGAACCTCTTGGTAAAGCTCCTTTCGTTATTTCCATCTGGATGTGCTGGCTTACTCTTTCTCTAAATGATATTGGTTCCAAAAGAGAATCCATAAATTCAACTTGATCGATAGCAGCACCTAAAAAAAATACACAAAAATCCTTCAATGCCTTTTCAGAAAGATTACCTCTGCCATCATAATCCCCCTGTCTTGGTCCATCTGCTGCCATCAACAAAGTTTTGTATTCTTGAACATTGCGAGCAAGAGCCCTAGAGACAGACCAGATACTACTACCTATACCTAATTGTTTTAAATATGCATGTGACAACAAGCGCACAACTCTACCATTGCCGTCATAAAATGGATGTATCCAAACAAAACGATGATGAGCAGCAGCAACAGCAATGATTGACCTAAGTTTGGACAAAGAAGTAAAATCATAAACCTCTTGATAACGAAGCAACAAAGACTCTAAATCACTAGCAGCAGGAGCAATATGTTGCCCTACTTGTACATCGCCATCACGTAATTTACCTGCTTCAACTTTTTTCCGCTTGCTGGCACTAGAGCTGCCAACCCATTTTAATTCATCAGGCAATAAATCATAAAACTTTTTGTGGATACTACAAATAAATTGCAAGGAAGAAATTTCATCACTTATTTCTGCTTGGTCAATGTATGCTTGTACCTCAATATGTGCACGAGCCTCTAATTGTAGATTTCTCTTTTCAGGATTAATAGAATAATTATCATTCAAAGCTTGTTCTATTTCTATTGGATGAGTATGATGACCTTCAATTAAATTACTGTAATAGCAATTCATAGACCTAACTAAATCACCTATAGATTTTTCTAACTGTGGATTTAATCTAACAGCAAGTGCTTGAGACTTTGCAACCAAATCAAGAGCCAAATTCTCAAGTTCTTTATCACCTTCTCTAGGTAACATAGGTTCCATAGAATAAGTTGTTGTTTTAGCCATAATTACCCTCTAGATTGCCACTATTTTTGCCACTAATGCTTGTATGTATGTATGATTATACCACAATTTCATAGTATTTCTAATAGTTTTTTACCAGTATATTTGCCACTATATTTGCCACTATCCCTGATCAATCCAAGTGCTCTATTAGCCAAAAACTCTTGCCTTAGCTTCTTATTCTTACGATATTGTTTTTCTAAATTCTCAGGTTGAGTATTAATCAAGCCCCAATTAGAATTAATGGGTTGAAAATGTTTTGCTTCGGCATGAGAAATATAGTGAGAAAGAGCTCCCATCATGGTTTCTTGAGGCAGAGGCTGCGCGTCAGGCTCAAGAATTGATCTAGCTGCAATGATTCCAGTTGCTGCTGACTCAGTATAACCTTCCACTCCAGTCAATTGCCCTGCAAAAAATATCCCTTTTCCCTTTTCCCTGTTCCCCATTCCCCTCATAGACATATCCGCATTCAAAAACAAAGGCGAGTTAATAAAAATATTTTGATGCATCACTCCGTAGCGCAAGATCTCTAAGTTCTTCAATCCAGGAATCATAGAAAATACTCTTGCTTGTTCTCCCCACTTAAGATTAGTCTGAAAGCCAACTATGTTATAAAGTGACGCTGCTACATTATCCTGACGCAACTGCACAACTGCAACAGCTCTGCGATCTGGATAACGAGGATCCGTTAGACCAACTGGCTTGAGTGGACCGAAACACATTGTTTGACTGCCGCGTTCAGCGATTGCCTCAATTGGCATACAGCCCTCAAAGAACTTAACAGCTTTGCCCTTTTGTCCAAGTTCTGCGTTTCGCTCATCTTGTGAAGTCATCATTGACGGCTCAGTCAACTCAGCCTTCACACTCTTCGCAGGCCTTGAATTTGAACAAAATTGCGGCAGCTGTTGCTTAGCCATAGATTCTAGTTCAAAGTCTTTGAGTGGCGCTCTTTCAGCAGACATTAAGGCATCATAAAATTTTTGAAACTCTTCTTCGGAGTAGAAGGGGCAATTTATGTAATCCCCTTTCCCTTCTCCCTCATCCCCTTTCCCGTAACGCGAAGCGCGGAAAGCAATATCCATATCAATTGAATCAGCACTGACTATTGGGCTAGCAGCATCGAAGAAATGTAGAAAAGGTGATTCTGAGAATTCAATGTCATTGCGAGCAGAGCGAAGCAATCCTGTTATATTCTCAGCAAGATGCGGCGAAGTAAGCGGACCAGAAGCAACAATCACAATCCCCTCTTCCTTAGTTAAATCATCACAATACTCCTCGCGAATCAATTCTATACAAGGATGATTAGTAATAGCTTCCGTGATTACTTTTGCAAAAAGATCTCTGTCAACAGCCAGTGCTTGCCCAGCTGGTACCTTAGCTTCTTTGGCAGCGCGAATAATCAAACTATCAAACTCTTGCATCTCATGAATCAAAACTCCTCGAGCCGTCGTGAGGAACTCAGAACCCAATGAATTAGAACAAACCAATTCAGCCAAGTTATCAGTATGATGCGCTGGAGTCTTGACCTTTGGGCGCATTTCATAGAGCTTAATTCTCCAATCAAGTCCTCTCGCTTGGATTCCTTGCGCTAATTGCCAAGCAGCTTCTGTGCCTGCAAGTCCTGCGCCAATGATTTTGATTTCTTTAAGCATATTCATAATTTCTTTTTTAATAGCTCTATTAGTTTAGCTTTTTTACCCTCATAAAAAATATTAATTGCGTTAGCTATTTTAATAAGAATTGGTTCTGTTGCTTCTTGAGCTAAATCCATAATATGCCTAATAGCTTTACGAGGATATTTAATCACATTCACGATATCATGAGCTTCAAAATTCTCTGGGATATTCTTATCAGCTACGTATGCAAAGGTTTCCAGCTTTTCAATTACCTTAGCTGTTGCAGCTGCAAAACCAACCCCATCTTCTACAGCATCATAGAACACCATTAATCGATCTCTAATTTGCATTGCATCATCTGTAATCACAAGAGGTTTACTGGTAAAGTTTAATAAAAATCTAGAAGCCTTAATCAAAGCATCACGTCCTTTACTCGGTGATATTAAGTTACGTCCCTCCGTTACAAATTTATCAAATTGATTTGAGTCATTTCTGATTATCGAATCAATCTTCAAAACCAATGCCAAGCTAGCAATTCTTCTTTCAATTCTTGCACGAAAGGCTTTTTGCTCAAAACCTCTTTCCGCTTGTCTTTCACTCTCTGTACTAAACTCACCAAGAATCTCACCAGCATCATGCATACGAATCATCCACTCCAGTATTTCACCAAAACGACTCTCTGATTTAATTCCTGCATCAGCCAATATCTTCCAAGCAATCTTAATAGACTTATCAATATGTTCACCAAGAGCTGGCTTAGGATTTATAAATGAACAGCCACGATAACGTAATGCTGATTCAAACTCAACATATAATTCTTTTAAAGCCCTCGAAAGATCCTTAGCAGTGAAACCCTCTTTATCAGAACAAACTTTGTTTAGTAACCAATGTGGTCTGTAAGGCAATAAATCTTCTTTCAAGTCTACAAGTGATTGAGCTGAATCCAAACGAAAACGCCCTAGACCGAGACTTGGTTGTGCCAAGTCTTGTGCTATAGGTCTATAGTCAATTACTTCTTGTAAATTAGCACCAAGATCTATCCAATTTGGTATCACCAACCCATCACTAGGTCCTGTTAATTGATGCAAAACCGATTTAACCGCCATCATTAAAACCAAGTCCTTATATTAAAATCAACAATGCTCATGCGAGTAGGCAATCTGTCACAAACCCCATATGTATTATTTTACCGCATTTACTTTAGCTCTCACCATATCCACCAGCACCAGGGGTTAAAACCCTCAATCTATCAGTCTTGGCAAGATCTATAGAACACTTGCCCTCAAGTTGAATACTAGATCCATCTGCCTTATCAAGCCTATTCTCCCCCCTCGCTCCATCCTCTCCACCTGCCATCCCATAAGGCGCGTAGACTCTTCTCTCAGTTAAAATCGAGACTTGCAAGTTATCAAGAAATTCAAAGACACGAACTAAACCATCACCACCCTTGAATTTCCCTTGGCCGCCAGAGCCCTTGCGAATAGAAAACTCTCTAAGAATTACCGGGTATCTTGTTTCCAAAATCTCAGGATCAGTGATGCGAGTATTAGTCATGTGAGTGTGCACTCCAGACGCTCCATGCCAAGTCGGTCCAGCCCCAGCTCCGCCACCGATGGTTTCGTAATAGCCAAAGTGGTCATTGCCAAAACTAATATTGTTCATGCAACCTTGCGAAGCAGCACAAGTTCCAAAAGCTTTGAAAATCACATCAACGATTCTTTGACTGGTAAGCACATTACCTGCAACCACCGCTGCATCTTCTGGCGGCTTCAATAAAGACCCTTCTGGAATAACAATCGTGATTGGTTTTAGACAACCTTGATTAAGCGGGATCTCTTTATTGATCATGGCTCTAAGCGCATAGAGAATAGCCGAGCTAGTAACAGCTTCAGGAGTATTGAGGTTGTTTTTTAATCTTGCAGCAGTACCAGTGAAATCAAAAATCGCTGAACCTGTTTTTTGGTTTATTTCTACTTTAAGCTTAATCACAGAACCGTCATCAAGATAGTCACGAGCCTCTAGACTGGATTGCTTCGCTGACGCTCGCAATGACGAACGCACAGCTTCTTCAGCATTCGCTTGAATTTCTTTCATATAAAAGGCAACCGGCTCTTGTCCAAACTCAGCAATAAGCGCTTCAATCAACTCTATACCTTTTTTATTTGCGGCGACTTGTGCTCTTAAATCAGAAATATTGTCTTCAAGTGTTCTTGAAGAACTCAAAAGCTCACGCAAACTTTGTTCTTGAAACTCACCAGCGTCAACTAATTTAAAACTCTTGATTGCCACTCCTTCTTGATCCAAACTAGTTGAAAAACTAGGCATCGAACCAGGACTAATACCACCAATATCAGCATGGTGAGCGCGATTAGCGACATAGAAAATTGGAGCACTTGCCGCGTCATAACGTAGTGAAGACGGGAATACTGGCGTGATTACAGTAAGGTCAGGCAAGTGAGAACCGCCCATAGCAGGGTGGTTAGTCAAGAAACTATCTCCAGACTGCACTTTATCAACCTGAATCTCAGAGCCTTGAACTTGCTTAGAGACTGCATGCCCCATTGATCCTAGATGCACCGGTTGGTGAGGCGCATTAGCAACTAAGCCAGCATCCTGATCAAAAATCGCACAAGAAAAATCTAAACGCTCTTTGATATTAGTAGAGATAGAAGTCTTTTGCAAAGAGCGTCCCATTTGCTCAGCTATAGACATAAAGCGGTTGGCAAAGATGGTTAAACTGACAGGATCAATTTGATGGGAATAGGGAATAGGAGATAGGGAATAGGGCTTGACTTGGATCTCCAAGTTGCCATCAGAATTTAATGAAGCAGTTGATTCAGGTTCAATCACAAGCGTTGCCGTATCCTGCATAATAATTGCTGGTCCCATAATCTCTTGTTCAAAACCCAAGTTACCAAACAAATATACTGGTACTTCATACCACTTATCGAAATAAACTTGTGCACTGAAAGCAAGATCCTTGCTCCCTAGTCCCTTCTCCCTATTCCCTATTCCCTGCTGAGCTAAAGCCGAAGACTTAACAACTCGCACCCTCACATCATCAACAAGAATCTCTCTATCAGTTAAATCAAAACCAAACTCCCTAAGATATTGTTCTTTAAATGCTCTACTATAATCCCCATCCTCAGGCTCTTTGATCATAAACTGTGTATCAGTACCTTGATAGCGCAGATTGAGATATTTAATAATTATACACTGTTTAATTATTTCAATCCCTTCTATTAAAGATGAAAACTCTGCTTCTAGCTCTAGAATGCCGCGTCGCAGCTCCGTTGCTCCTGGCAATGATGCCGGCTTTTGTCTTTCTACCACTTCATCAGCAAGCGCCAAACCATAAGCAGAAAGTATCCCAGAATATTTATGAATAATGACCTTGTTAATTCCAAGGTCTCTAGCAATGGCACAAGCATGCTGCCCGCCAGCCCCGCCAAAACAAGCAAGACTATGAGTTTTAATGTCATGTCCTTTCATAATTGAAATCTCACGTATTGGTCTTGCCATTATTTCATTAGCTACTTTAATAAAACCACTGGCAATTTCTTCAATAGTCAAATCCAGATTATTTTCTTCGCGTAATTCTTCAAATGCTCTAATGGCTGCTGCTTTATCAAGTGGTTGATCTGCGTTCCTGCCAAAGACTTGCGGAAAATACTCTGGTATCAATCGCCCCAGAACCAAGTTAGCATCTGTGATTGCAAGATGCCCGCCTTTGCCATAAGAGACTGGACCAGGATCAGCACCAGCACTTTCTGGTCCCACCCTAAACATTCCATTGTCATAGAACAATCTTGAACCGCCGCCAGCAGCTACTGTTTTGATATCAAGTTGAGGCGCTTGAATTCGATGACCATTGATCTCTGATTCAAAACTCATTTCAAACTCACCAGCATAACGCGAGACGTCAGTTGAGGTGCCGCCCATATCAAAACCGATAACTGGATTGCCGCACTCCTCTGGGCCTCGCAATGACGAAAGCGCCACCACTCCCCCCGCAGGACCTGACAAAATAGAATTGTAACCAGCAAAACTTTCAGCCTTGGTCAAGCCAGCATCTGACTTCATAAACATCAACTGAGTCTTAGCTAAACCATCACTAAAACCATTCTTGAAATTATTTACATACTGCTTTAAGACAGGACTTAAATAAGCATCGATACAAGTAGTATCGGCACGCGGCACGATTTTGATCATTGGACTAATCTCCGATGAGATAGAGACTTGCTTAAAACCCATTGACTGAGCGAGATCCTTAAGTCTCAACTCATGCTGCGGATTAGCATAAGAATGCATCAAAGCTATAGCCAAATTATCAATACCAGCATCAAGCAGCTCTTGTAATTGCTTGCAAACTTGATCTAGATCTAATTCTTTTTCAACTCCACTAACTAAAATCCTTTCATCAAGTTCTATCACACGAGAATAAAGCTGCTTAACTTTTATAATTTCAAGATCAAAAATCTTGGGACGATTCTGATAGGCAATTTCTAATAAATCAGCAAAACCGCTAGTAGTTATGAATGCAAATTTGGCTCCTTGATGTTCAAGCAAAGCATTAGTTGCAACAGTAGTCCCCATCCTAATAGTTTCAATATGATAATGATCACAAGAAGTTGGAAAGGGTTTATACGGATCTTTTAAAATAGCCAAGTCATGATCCTGCAACAAGACTCTACGAATCGCTTCACGAGGTGCATCAGCATAATTCATAGGATCAACAGACAATAACTTAATAATCCTAGAACCTTTATCAGTAACGGCATAGCAATCGGTGAAGGTGCCGCCCCTATCTATAAAAAACTGATAGTTAGAACCTATCCGCAAAGTCCCATCTGCTGCGTTACGCTCCTTAAGTAGTGTCATCATTGACAGCTCAGTCAACTCAGCCACCTCTTTCGTCGCAAGCCTTGCATCTGGAAGCTTTTCAAATAGGTTCTGACTCTCTTCACAAATATTTCTTCAAAGCTGCTACCAATCTATCCAAATCCTCTCTGCGATGAATGGCTGAAACTTGTACTCTAATGCGAGCCTTGCCTAATGGTACAACTGGATAACAAAACCCAACAACATAGATTCCTTCTTGATAAAGTTTCTCAGCCACTGCAATAGCTTTGACCTCATCATAAATCATCACCGGAATAATAGGATGCTCACCTGGCACAATATCAATTCCAGCTTCTGTTAGTTTCTCTCTAAGGTATTTGCTATTTGCTTGTACTTGAGCTATCAGTTCAGAACCCTTGTTGAGCATCTCCAAAACCTTGATCTCTGTCCAGACAATCGCCGGAGCTAGTGAGTTAGAAAAAAGATAAGGTCTAGATCTTTGTCTCAGAAGATCAGCAATGCTACTATGACAAGCAGTAAAACCTCCAGAAGCCCCTCCCAGAGCCTTGCCAAAGGTACCAGTAATAATATCTATTTTACCAAAAACATCGCAATGCTCTGCAGTCCCGCGACCAGTTTTACCAACAAAACCAGTTGCATGAGAATCATCAACCATCACAAGGGCATTATATTTTTCAGCTAATTCAACTATCTTAGAGAGATTAGCAATAACTCCATCCATACTAAAAACACCATCAGTCACAATCAAGCGTATGCGACTCGTTTCACTCTCTTGCAGCAAAGTCTCAAGCTGCTCCATATCATTATTGTCATAGAGCTTACGCTCAGCCTTGCAAAGCCGAATGCCATCAATGATACTTGCGTGATTGAGCTTGTCACTAATAATCACATCTTCTTTATTCAACAATGTTTCAAACAAACCACCATTGGCATCAAAACAAGACGAATAAAGCACCGCATCCTGGCAACCAACAAATTCAGCTACCTTCTGCTCAAGCTCACGATGAATAGTCTGAGTACCACAAATAAATCTAACTGAATTAAGACCAAAACCATAACGATCAAGTCCCTCTTTTGCAAAATCAATCAATTCCTGTGAGCCACCAAGACCAAGATAGTTATTAGCACAGAGATTAAGAAAAGTCTTCTGGCTTTGATCTGCAGCAATAGTTTCTATCTCACGTCCCTGAGCTGAACTAATCAAACGCTCGGTTTTATAAATACCCTTGGCTTTAATCGCCTCAAGCTCTTGATTTACTATGGAAATAGCTTCTTTTTCTATCTTGTTGACCATAATAAAAGTATAGCTTATAGAGCTATAATGATAACTAATGAAAGCCCTCGTCAAAAAATCAGCCCAGAAAGGTATTTGGATGGAAGATGTCCCACTACCTAGTCTTGGACTTAATGATGTTCTAATTAAAGTCATCAAAACAGCGATATGCGGGACTGACTTGCATATTTACAAATGGGATGAATGGTCACAAAAAAATATCGCTGTACCAAGAGTAATAGGGCACGAGTTTTCTGGAATTATCACTGAGCTTGGCGAAGCGGTAGAACATTTTAAGATTGGCGATAGAGTAACTGCCGAGGGGCATATTGTTTGTGGTATTTGCAGAAATTGCAAGAGAGGTATAACTCATCTTTGTGCAAATACAATTGGCATCGGTATCCAACGTGATGGCGCCTTTGCTGAATACATTAGCGTTCCAGCTGGCAACCTAGTAAAGCTAGACGCTGCGATCTCTGACGATATTGCAGCAATCTTTGATCCCTTTGGCAATGCGGTACATGCCGTGCTGTCTTTCCCAATGGTAGGCGAGGATGTGCTTATTACCGGTGCTGGTTTAATCGGCAATATGGCCGTCGCCGTCTGCAAAGCGGTAGGTGCTCGCAATATAGTGGTTACCGACGTCAATGACTATAGATTAGAGATAGCCAAGAAGATGGGTGCAACCAGAACTATCAATCCTCAAAGAGAAAAACTCGACAAAGTAATGAGTGAATTATCCATGACTAATGGTTTTGATATTGGATTAGAAATGTCTGGTTCTGCTGATGCCTTTAACTCTATGCTCAAATATATGTTCCATGGCGGCAAAGTCGCTCTACTGGGGCTATTGCCAAGCTCAACACAAATAGACTGGGATAATGTGATCTTCAAAGGTCTACAACTCAAAGGTATTTATGGTAGAGAAATGTTTGAGACTTGGTACAAAATGGCACAGCTCATCAAAGGCGGCATCGATATTTCACCTATCATTACTCATATTTATCCAATTGAAGAATTTCAACAAGGTTTTGAAATTATGGAATCAGGCAATTGCGGCAAAATCATTCTTGAGTGGTAGTTAGACTGCAAGCGAGTTAAGTTCCGGTTTCTTTTTAGCCTCATTAAATAAATAAGTTCCGTCAACTTGTCTGCGAGTCATCAAACCAAAACAATACAAACCACCGTTATAGAACGGCATAATCATATTATCGATAAGATCCTGCGTTTCATTAGCAACAAAACGCTTAATAGTATCACCAACAGCATGTAATAAATAAAATACCCCAACGCCTCTTGCAGAGGGATCCTTCTCAAACAATAAACCAATATCTGCAAGTACTCCAGCTGCATTTCTAAATATACCTAATATCCTATTTAATAAGTTACGTTTAGTACCATTCAAAAGTGCTAAACCACTAATGAGCATTTGAGCATGTGAAGCTATTGCCAAAGTATGTCCTCGATCATTTTCTCCACCAAAAAGATCTTTTTTAAAGCCCGACAAATCACCTTTAAATAATTTACTAATACCTCCATTAATCCAAGCCTCTTTAAAAAATTCAATACTGACATCGATATTGGCAAGAAAGTTGTCTTTAAGATTAAGTCCCTTCTTAACCCGAGGTAAATTAATTGAATGTAATTGGTTGAAGGCTGAACTTAAACCTCTAAACAAATGGTAATGATTTAAATCAACAAAAGTATTCATTATCGGCTCAGCAATCCTACCAATAAAATCAAAAGTGAAATTATTTTTGTAGGCTTCATAAGCTAAGCTCATATAGACAGAAGAATTGATCAACTTAGTAAACCGTGTTGAATTAGCAGCCCAAGCTTTGCCCTTACTTGCATGCGCCTTGGATTTAGAAAGCATAGCTGCAGTAGCCAAATGCCAAAGAGATGATATACCATAAGCCCAAGGTGGCATTTTGTTTCTAATAAAATCCTGCCAAGAGTTTTTTACAAGCAGCTTAGCTGGCTCTTGTTTAATTGACTCTTGATGAAGCTTCGCGTCTACTGCCTCTATAGGTTGCTCAACAAAAGCAATTCCAACCTTGGTATCAAGATCATTTGATGCTGGTGTTGATGCTGTTTGTAAGTTAAGCTGTGCTAAAGTCATGCTACCTGCTGAGCCAAAAGCTCAGACCCCCTTCTAGCAACCAATGGCATGTCTTCCTTTTGAGCAAGCTTGACGGCTGGAAGCTTTTCAAGCTGCTTCTCATCGTCTCTCTTGTCACCCATCTCATGCTCATTTTGATGCAATCTCAACCAATGCTTTCCAATACCATCAAAAATAAATGTCAATGGCACAAAAGCATCTTTGTATTGAGGCATCAACTTTGATAACCAATCTGCAACAGTACCAACGACCAGTGCCAAGCCAGACTTAAACAAATCCTTACGTCCAGCTTTATAATGACCAAAATTGAGCTGCTCAATATCCATAACGATTCCAGCAAGATCTCTAATGAAGGTAGGTATCTGTACCTTGCCTGTAAACATCCAAGATAAAGCACCGACATTGGCAAACAGCCCACCAATAGTAGCCCACATACCATTTTCACTCTTTATAAAGTTCTTCGCAACATCTGCCGAGAATAGATTCTTAAAGAACTTGCCAAAGCCCTTAACCAAATGCTGCAAGTGATCTTCGAAACTATCAAAACCAGTACGATCATTAGCAATATTAAGTGAATTTGCCATATTGTAAGTACCAGAAGCAATACCACGTGCTAAGTAAGTATTGTCCTGATCAACAGTACCTGCAATAACAATGTCATTAAAGTAACCCAATGCAGAGAAATAATTTTTTGTGTGAAGTCGTTCAACAACATTAATGACACTAGTTGCAACAAGAAAAGATTTTGTCGCAAGCGATCCAACAGTCTTGGCAAATTTTTTGGATGCATCATTAAAACCAAAAGCCCAAGAAGAAAAAGAAAAAATATTACCAGCAATATTTGTCAAATTCATCAAATGTGGCACAATATCTCTAACCATTTTATTGTTAATGAACGCATTCATATAGTCGTCCGTATCAGTTTGAACTGGCTTAGCAATAATAGAACTACTTGGTTCAGTAAAATAACTTTCTTCTCTTGTAATTTGAGACGCGCCATCCTGTAAATCAGCCATGGTTGATCCCAAATTAGTATTGATATTATTTGCGCCATTAATCACGACGAATTTAGGCCTTTTGTAAAAATACAAAATACCTGGCATAATTATACAATACGTATTTAGGTGTCCTTCTTAACCTTACAGCGACGTCTCAATTAACCGATTAATAGCGCCTTGATGCCAAAAGCAATGCTGAGGGCTATGAAAACCATAATTCAAGCTCTTGCTATTAGCACCCAATCGATTAGCAAACTCTTTTGTTAAACCTGGATCACAGAAAAAATCAGTGAAACAGTGAGTAAAATAGTAATTACTGACATTAGAACGATCAAACTTATCCATGGTATTTTCAGTGGCACCGATCATTGCTTTATCAAAAGCTGTACCATCTTGCTCTTTGGCAAAAAAACCATCAAGTGCAAAATCTTGCCATTGTTTATAAAACTTGATGACATTAAAAAATTCTCTAGGCTTTGTACCCCAAAAAGTATTAATCACTAAAAGCATATTTAGAGACAAAGCAATCGGTTTGAATATCAGCATCGCTGGATATTTTATAAATCCAACTGCAATTAACTTCTCAAGAATTACCATCAAGGTTTTAAGCATCAACAAAATAAAATCAATCACCGGGAAAACTAACAAGTTATAAACGAAGAGGAAGGGATAGAAGAAGTACTTGAGAATATCCAAAATCCCAAGAGCTACAGCATTGACATGTAAAGGCACTTGCAAAAAGATCAACTTGGAATTAACAATATTGCGATAAAGCTCGGGATTCTCACTGGCATAGAACTTGGGCTCTGAAAGGATTTTAAGTAATAGCATAGAGCCCATTGAATGGCTTAGGATTATTGTCTTTTGTTTTACTCTGTGCTTAAGCTTAGAGAATAATTTACTGGAAGCTTCCAGTAAACTGTTAGCAGCCCCAGCATCAACTTCCAAAAACTCAACTTGATAACCCTGATTCTTGTAATAATTGATTTGATCAAACCAATTTGATTTTCCTGAGCAAGACCCTGCGATGATAATTAACTGTTTTTCTTGTTCAAACACTGGTATTCATATTATAGATGCTAAAAGTCATTAGACCTATTCCGAAAAACAAAGTTTTGCTAGTGATGTTGACACAAAAAAGTAGAGACGATGCGAAGCAGAAATTTCTCTAACTGAGAAAATCGTAAGTACGCAAAGCGATCAACAAACTTTATATTAAAGCTGTTGCTTTTTCAAAATCTTCTTGAGTAGGAAGCTTGAATTCACCTGAATCGTTGAAACCAGCATTTCTTTCTCTGTCATATTTATCAAATTGCTCTCTAGCCACTATATCAGCGACTTTGGCATATCTCAAAGTAGTTCTAATATCACTGTGGCCAGCTAATTTCTGAAGAACTCTAATATCAATATGGCCTACTCTTTCAGTACAGAAAGTATGTCTAAGTTGGTGAATAGTCAACGGCGTGCTATCTGGATTCTTAATTCCTTTAGAAGCCTGTTTGAATAATTGATTAGCTCTATGGTAACCAAGACGAGTACCATTGTTTGTTGTAAACAAAGCACCTTCATTTCTCAAAGCTTGAGCTTCTTCAATTGTTGTCGCCTGGAATAAAACTGAACGATCAGGAACTCTCTTCTCTAAGTACTTTCTAAAAAGTTTTTCTGTCTGCTTAGACATGTAAGTTACTCTTGCTCTGTTACCTTTGCCAGCACGAACTTGAATAACACCATTGCGGATATCCTGAACATTAAGTGCTAATGCTTCAGAGATTCTCAAACCACTTGAATAAAGTAAGTCAAATAAGAACTCCTCTCTGATTGACTTTGACTCAGTCATTATCTTTCCAACAATTTCTCTGTCTAAATAACGAATGATATCTTTTGAGTTAGTCTCACCTAGATCTTTGTTTGGTTTGCGTCTCTCAACATTCTTAATTGGATTTTCAATCAATTTAGATTGTTTGATTAGCCAATTGAAAAAACAACTAATAGTTGCATAATGCCTGTTCTGTGTTGAAACACTGACTCTCTTGCCGGTTCTTGTTGTTAGTCCATCCAAATAAACCTTGATTTCGGGCGACTTGATTGCTAGCGGTTTGGTTTCACCATAAGCAGCTGTAAACTTCTCAAGGTCAAGCCTATAAGCTTTAATGGTATCGTTATCTTTCTCTAACGACTCTACATATTGTTCTACTAAATCTTTCACTTGTTCATCTTTCACTTATGTGTCCCTCTTATTTTATCTTTTTTTGTTTTCCCCGTTAGGTGTTTTCCCTGGTCCCCATTTATGTTATTTTATTCTAGCATCTTTTTTTAAAAGATCAAATAAATTCTGATAAGTAAGGCTCATAATCTACTGTCTTAAGGGACAGAGGCTTAAGGACCATTCCTCTCACTAACTTAGCAATCTCCACAGCGTTTCTAATTCTGGATGGAAGATGAATAGTCTGAAAATTAAGTTCAATTTCACTACCATTTTCTATCTTGGCTACGGATTTATATACTAAATCTCTTGCTCTTTGAGCAATAGTCTCAGTATCTAAATTAGAATCATGTTCCATATCAAAAGGGATTACGGACCCATCCGCCTTATAGCGAAGATCTACCCTTCCTTCAAAAGCAACGCGCACATTAGTCCAAGAACCAACTTCTTGAAGAGCTGGGCTCACAGGTCCAATTAAAGTTAACCACTTACTAAATTCTTGGATTGACTTTGCAACCGTCTCAGCGACTGAATAATTGCTTGCCATTTGCTGATATAAATAACCATGAGTTCTCACTTGTTGCAACTCAAGATTGTGAGTTTTTGCAAGAGCAGCAAGACCACCGAGCTGAACTAATATAGTAGCTCTTAGTTCTTCATTCGATAATTGGATCTTGCGCTCACCATAACCAATCAAGTCCGGGTAAGAAACTAAAGCACCTAATGCAAGTTGGCCGTTTTCTTTGACTGTTTCAAGTGACTTATTAATTAAAGCTGGTTCACCGGCATGAGCGCCAGTAGAAACATTGACTGATGTAGCATAAGGCATAATTTCCTGTTCAGTTAAGAACTGTGTAACACCTTGGCCTATATCTAGGTTAAGATCGATTTGACGAGAGATAAATGGGTCTGTTTGTGTCATGCCTTTACTATATTACGAATTATGTAAGAAGGAAAGTAAACTACCTCACCCTTGTCATAATTCTCTCCATTGAGTCACTAAAAATAATATATCACATTTGGATCATAAAATAAAGGTAATACACTATTATTTTTAGTCATTAAGCGTGTTTTCAGTGAATTAGTGTCTAAATTGGCTCTTGTGAGCTTGACTATAACTTGTTGATCCTTATATTGACAATAAATGAGGACTTCACTAGCTAGGATTTCGATATTAGATACCATAACTTCAATAGATTCTTGCTGCATGGCTGATTCTTCTAAAGCAAAAAACTCGGGCCGAATACCGACCTGCTGCCCATTAAGCATAAAGATATTCGTTGCAGGAGCACCAATAAAACCTGCGACAAACATATTCGCTGGATTTGAATAGATTTCTTCTGGGCTAGCAATCTGTTGAATCTCACCATCATTTAGCACAACTATCTTATCGGCCAAACTCAGGGCTTCAATTTGATCATGGGTTACATATATAAATGTTGCCGATGATTCTTTGTGCAAATTAAAAAGTTCATGACGCATCTGAGTGCGTAACTTAGCGTCTAAGTTACTCAAAGGCTCATCTAGTAAAAATATTTTTGGTTTCTTTGCCATTGCCCGTGCCAGTGCGACCCTTTGTCTTTGACCACCAGAAAGTTCTTTGGGTTTACGTTCCAAGTACTCAAGCAACCCTAATTTTGCAGCGAGTCTTTTGACAGTTGCATCGATCTCTGACTTGGCAGCTCCTGCAATTTGCAAAGGAAAGGCAAGATTGTCATAAACTGATTTGTGCGGGTAGAGCGCGTAGTTTTGAAAAACCATAGACAAGTCTCTATCCTTGGGAGCAAGTTGCTGAATCTCTCTATCACCATGTTTGATCAGACCAGAATCTGCTTCTTCTAAGCCAGCAATAATGCGAACTAGTGTTGTCTTACCGCAACCACTCGGACCCAAAAAAACTATAAACTCACCATCTTCTATCTCAAGATTGATATCTTTGAGTATTAGATTGTCACCAAAACTTTTACGGATGTTTTTTAATTGCAGCATACAGGTAGCACCTGTATTTTATCAGCTAATTGAAACATCTTGCTTTATGGCTTGTTTCCACGTGTCCTTAAGATCTTTCACAAGATCAACAACCTCATCTATCACCTTGGGATCTTTCGCGATGTTCGCCTTAAACAATCTCATCTTCATAAAAGTATAAAGCTCTGACATTGGGATTGCAAAATCCTTACTCGCTTCAACGTCCAAGGTATCATGCATATAATTCAAAATATCAATAGCCATAGCCATATAATTTGCATAGTCTGACCAATTAGCTAATTTATTATTCTTGTTCTTGCGAATCTCTTCTTTGGACATATGTAACCATTGAAGACAACCCTCATATAGCAAAATCACTAATTGAATTGGACTTGAAGTCTCAACAACGTTTTTCAAAAATTTTTTCTTGATACCTGATAATTTATTGACCTTTTTACTAAGCTCCAAATTTGCCTCTCTTATTTTGACCCACCTCTGGGTGCTTTATATAATCGGCCTTTTATCAGTGAAACACAAGCAAAATCAACAAAAATCATCTTTTTGAACTAGGGGATCGAGCATATAACCGAGAGCTTTACAGGAATAACTATATTAGACATCCTGCAAAACGAAGTTTTGCTAGTGATGTCGACACAAAAAAGGTCGGAACGGTGAGAAGCACTAGTTCCGTTAGTGAAGATAAAGAGGACTTTCGCAGGAAGTCTATTAGAAGGGAAAAAAATGGCTGCAGCACAAATTAAAAAAGACGAACCAATAATTATCAAAAAGATAATTAAGAAAGTAGCAGGACATGGACATCATGGTGGTGCCTGGAAAGTTGCCTATGCCGATTTTGTTACGGCGATGATGTGTTTGTTTTTACTTCTATGGTTAGTCAATGTCGACCCAAGTGCAAAATCAGCCGTTGCCAATTTCTTTAAACAACCAACTCAAACTGGTCCTATGCAAGGCAATGTTTTCATTTTTGGCGGTGCCAAAAGACCTGGTAACCCAGGGAGAATGGAAGGTGGTGCTAGCTTCCTTGAATTCCAAAAACTCGTACTCACTGGGCAAAACAAAAAAGAAGTACAAAGTAAAATGAAAAATGATTTACAGAAGCAATTAGAAATTAGCTCTGATGAAGGCTTACTCGACAAAGTTGAATTTAATTTAGTTGAACAAGGTATCCTAATTGAAATTAAAGACGATGAGAACATGGAGGTCTTCCCCTCTGGCTCAGCGGCATTGACTGGAGAAGCAAGATCACTAATAGACAAAGTCGCTAATGTAATCAAGAATAAAATCAGCTCCATAGTTGTTGCAGGGCATACAGACGGTAAGGATTTTTCTTATGGAAATTACGATAACTGGAATCTATCAACGGATAGAGCAATTGCAATCAAAACTCGCTTGATCTACGATGGAGTAAACAAAACCAGATTTGCTAGAGTCGAAGGTTACGCAGATAGCCAACTTAAAGATCCTGAGCTTCCACTAGCTGCAGCAAATAGAAGAATTACAATTCTGTTACTGCAAGATGGTGAAGAAAAAAACTTGAAACCAAAATATCTTGATGAACAAGCAAGCTTGGGTAAAGAAGTTAGAGCAGCAAGACAAAAAGAATCTGAGCAGAAACAAAGTGGCAACCTCAGTATAAAAGAATACGGTGCATCAGCTGGCAAATCTGACAAACCTCTTAGTCTAGATGAATTAAAACGCCAAAAAGCACGCCAATCTTTCAGAAAAAGACACCCTGAAGGAACGGGATCTGTGCCTGCGGCCGGTGGGCACGGTGAAGAAGCGAGTGGCGGTAACGAAGCTGCTCCAGCACCAAGTGGTGGTGGAGGCGGTCACTAACTAAATGTCAGTTAGCTTAACTATAATTTCAATAACGATTGTCCTTGTAGTCATCTTTATTGCTGGCTTTCACAAGATAGCTAGTGCATTAAAGTTTATTGCTAAAATTTTCAATCTTGGTCATTTGTTTGATTTTAATCCAGCGAATTCATTGAGTTCAATTTTTTACCTCTTTGACCATAATGACATCAAAGGTTGGAAACAATGGATCAGTAAACAAGACAAAGCAACTCAAGAAACAGCAATTGCATTACTCATTACTCACTTAGAACAAGATCCTGGCGCATGGGGACTAATCAGTCCTGAAGCAATAAGAGCCTTAGCTGTCTTTGTTGAAGATCAAAATGATCCACATGCAAAGCAGCTAGTTAAAGAAATCAAAACAGTAATCAATACCTGTAAAAAAATATGGGACAAATATATTATCACAGAAAAAATCTATCAAGCTTGCTGGGAAGTACTTATTGAGATAGATACAGAGTCAGCTCAAACATTAATACTCAAAGAACTTGAGAATCATAAAAATCATTATGAGATCAATACAAGCATGGTTAAGTCTTTTGCGCTGTTTGAACAAGATTTTGATATCAGTACAATCCTTTGCAAAATACTAACTGACCCCATCGAAGCTTTCAAAGTTAAAAAACAAGTGTTAGAAATCATGGCAGAAGGAAGAAATGAAGAAGAAACAAACAAAACCATCATTGCTACTCTTAAGAACATAACTCAAATCGAGTATGCAAATGCAAATGATGACACAGGCAAACTCTTAACTGGGCTTTTAAGTCTACTTGGAGACAATCTTGACGATAGTGTGATTCAACTGATCATGCAAGTCTGCCAACATAAACATCTTGGCAAATATGCTATCCGTTCATTAGCCAATGTGATCACAGAAAAACCTGATCTATTTAATCCTGAAACATTATATGTACTAACTGCAATCGAAAATGTCATCCACGCTATTGCTAAAAACTTTGGTCTCAACACCGCTGAAATCCAACTCTGCCTCAATGATCACCTACCAATCAATATACCATTCAAAGCAGAGCTACTAGCTCATGAAAACATTAAAAAACTACCTATTACAGCTGCAATGAACGAACTTTATGAACAAACCAAAACTGCAGTTGCAGAAGCAGAGAGACAAACTGTTCCATTAATTAGTGGTTCTTCGGAATTAGATAAACTACATTTTGCTCGAGCTATAGCCGCAGAGAATCAGTGGACGTTTCTCTATGCACAATATCAAGACTTACAAAGTTCTGACATTGTGTTTAATGACTTTCACGACAAGATACTAGCGAATAGACCGATACTGGTTTATATCAGTGAAATAGATTCAATGCTGCAATCAAACAACATAGATTTCATGAATAGAATCAAAAATCTAGCTAATGATTCACGTACAAAATTCATTATGACAAGCAATAAAGAAGAAGCTGAATTAGTAATTCCAGAAAAACTAAAACCATACTTTAGTACAAGCACCTGTGATATTCCAGAACTTAGACCAATAGGCAAAGCCACCATCTTTAAACATAAACTTGACAAAATACAACAGAAAAATAAGTCTGGTAGTTTCAATATGGAAAATATTATTGGTTCAATAAGCGCTAATTCCCGATTGGAATATGATGATGCATTAGTTAAATACTTCAAAGCAGGCTTACTTACGGAAGGAAAAGTAATTGAATTAAAACGATTCGAAGAACTAGAATCAATTGCTACAAAAATGAGGGGGGTAGAGAATGCTTGATGTGATCCTCCATGATCAACTAAGCCTTCTGGCAGTCTTTATAGTTTTTGTTGCATTAGTAGCCTATTTGATCTTAGACAATATCCCTGAATTCTCCTTTGAAGGTAAATCTACTGGGTCAACCGAAATAAACAAAGTCCATACATTAAATAATATTTTTTATAAATACAATCACCAGTCCGAACAAGACTGGATGCAATGGATCCAACAAGAAAATAAAAACACTAAAAGCCAAGCACTAATATTATTAAACGATCATTTTAATGAGCCAGCCAAGCATTGGGGCCCAATTACACTAGAAGCCCTCAATGCACTGCCGATCTTTACAGAGGAAGGTGCCGGGCATATAGTTGCAAAATTCTTTCTGCGCTCAGGCAAACTCTGGAATGAATACAGAAGCATACCTAATTACTATAAAAAATCTGCAACGATACTTACAATAATTAATCCTCAACTTGCTCTCAAAACCCTAAGTGAAGAGTTTGACCGCAAATCAAACATCCAATCCGAACTAGAACGCAAAAAAATAATTATCGACATACTGCCTAAATTAGAATCCTTTGGTTCAGGCTTAACAATATCAATTATTACAAACCACCTAGAGGTCTTCACCATTAGGACACACGCTCTTAGGTCGATCAAGAAGTTTGACTCAGCAATCCAAGATAGTATAGTGCTTGAAACCTTAAGAGCAGAACTCAAACACTTTAACAATATTGCTAAAGCACCTGATGAAAATGACAAGGAAATTTTGGAAGACTTATTTAACGATGCCGCATTAAATATAGCGAAAAAAGAATTTCTTGAAGTCTTCCAACTAGCCTGCAATTCTAATTTACATATCCACAAATTAGCAATTGAACCATTAATGAAAAGAGCGCGACAAGAAAAAGACAATTTAAGGATTGCTGAGATCTACGCTATGACTTTACTTACAGACGACTCGCAAAACCACTTACGCAGAGCAATAGCTAGTATTCATGGGCTAGAGTCCGATGAAATTGAAAGTATTTGTATAGCCAAACAGAGGGAGAATTCAATTTCCAAAGAAATTCTTCGAGCAGAAAATCCTCTTGAGGTTCGTTCTCCTATTCCTCGACCTTTTTATCAAGCCTATGAAAGTTTCAAAAAACTTTTTGCTGCTCCAACTGTCATAGCACAAATATCCTGTCAAAAGATCTATGGGGGGGTTCTGTTAACTGGCAACGATGAAATTACAAAACTATATTTTGCAAAAGCATTTGCTAGAGAATCGGGTCTCAATTTTGGCTATCTCAATATTGCAAATATCAATGGCAAAGAGGATTACAATAAATCAAATGCTATATTGGCAGACATACGTAAACCATATCTTCTTTATATTGATCATCCTGAACTTATGTATCCTTCCGATAAAAGTCAGGCTGCAAATTATAGAAGCAAGTTTGCTCAAACACTTTATATACAAGCCCTAGATACAAAGTCATATTTAATAGGATCAATCAACCAAAGTGCTGAAGAAATACAAAGTGAGACTACAATGATGGCAATCAGCCAATTACGCAGCAATTTCTTCTCTCAAATATTAGAAATAAACCCAAAGGAAGAAAATTTCAAATCAAAAATAATTAATGACTATTTCAGCTCAATCAGTCCTCATAGATTAGTAAATAAGCCGGAACTTGGTAATCAATTACTTGAAAAGTCCAAGGGTCAACATCCGCTTATTTTTTGCTTTGAAGCTCTTAAGTTACTAAGCATTATGTTACTAGTTCATGGGCAAGATATTGCAGTATCTGAAGTCGAAAAATTAATAACAAGATTTGCTGTTGAAAGCAAACAAGACAGAATTAAAACTGAGCAACCTGAATAGACCTGCTTGTCAGAGTTGTTCAGAAAGGGTTTGTCCTTAAACAAATTCAGCAATACCTGCACTAAGGACATCTTTCCCTAGATGATTCTTGCCCTTGAATTCAAAACTAGTGCCTTGCCATTTACCTTGATAGGTCAGTGTATCCATCGGTTTAACAATATCTGAGAAACGTACTCGATAACGCTTGATAGAACCTGGCTCCTTATCACGCATAAATAAATTGGCACCAAGTGCCATAGTTGCCATACCGTGAAGTATATTACCGCCCAATCCTACCTTGCGTCCAAAATCTACATCTAAATGAATAATATTGAAGTCTCCACTTGCACCGGCATAGACTTGAGGCATATATTTATCGATAAAAACTTTGTACTGGTCTCCAGTATTATAATGAGCATCTTGCACTGCTCTATCTAAAGCAATATTTGTGCCAGAAAGTTCTTGCAGTTCAGCCAATGCCTTCATTTGCTTAGCTTTAGCACGCGGACAAGGAGGAGCCATGCTCATTAATTTCACCATGAGCTTTTCTTTGAAACTAAAATCCTTATCATTACCACCGCGAATAACAAAAGTCCAAATACTAGTACAAACATCTTCACCAGCTTGGTTAGTAGAATCAGAAACCATTACCACAAAATCATGAGGGCCTTTTTGGAAGATCTTGTCTATTCTTGCTTTGGTGGTGATGGTATCACCAACTCGTACTGGCTTATGATAAATAAACTCTTGTTCACCGTGAACAAGCTTGGCTAAATTGAGCTTGAGGTCTTGATCAAATAAAACAGACCACAATAATTCATGTGCATAAACTACCGGAAAAGTAGGTGGAACGATTTCCTTGAATTTCTCCTGATCAGTCTTGGTGGCAATCAAAAACTCAAGTAGTTTTTCTTTGCCTACTGTGTAGACAAGGTCTGGATATTTTTTACCGATGAATTTTTCTGAGATTGCCATAAATTCATTATATAGCAGTATCATATTGGTTTTGAGCTATAGCCCCGAAGTCTTATACAAAACATTGTTCAATAGACTTACTGCAAAAGTCGGAATTATCCTCAAAGCAAACGCAACATTCGTTGCGGTTGCTACCTTTTTTAAAGCGACATCACTAGCAAAACGGGGTTTTGCAGGATGTCTAATCAACGGTCGAGCAATACAGGCACAGCCCTAAGTCCGCAAACAAAAACCGTAAGATAGACAATGATAGTCGTCAAGCTAGCTGCAGGTAGCATAATTATTAAAGCAAAACTAGCAAGCTTGAGACTACCATAACTAGCCCTCATGATTCTACTAGAGCGTAACCAAGAATTGCCTAGTGGTTTAGTTTGTGTCATTGATAAGTAATCAACAACCACACCTCTTAGCAGAAAAAATCCGAAAACCCAATAGGGTAACAAATTCATCATCGCAAAAAACAGCCAATAAGCTAATTCAATCACGCGATCAGCTAGGATATCTAATTTAGCTCCAAACTCTGTACATTGATTGAGCTTGCGAGCAATTATTCCATCAAGCCCATCTAAACCAATGACAATGATAGTTAGTATCAAAAAATTCAATTGATTTGCTGCAACCGAAAATTGATAAAAAGCATAGAATGCTAATAAAATACGGAAATAACAAATTGTGTTGGGGATGTTGAGCATGACATTCATGATATCTAGCTTTGCTTGCCTAAATTAAGATCTGGTCTCAAACTCGCTGCACCGCCCAAATAAACATGCTTAACCTCAGATCTATGTTTATCACTTTGCACTTGAATTAAAATTCGAATACATTTAGCTAAGCCACCGTCTATATCAGGTTCTTGAGAAGTAAAGAAAGGTACATCTGCCCAATTCATCCCAAGCCGAATAGCTGCAGATGCATTATAAGCAGTAAGGTCTGAAGTCATAGTCAAAAAAACCATAGTAATTTGTTCTGGGTCTATATTGTTTTCTTTGACAATCTGTTGAACCATAGCAACACTCGCTGATTTAATCTCATCGGCGTTATTAGTTGCTACTGTTGTTGCTCCACGTATGGCAATTGCTTGCATGGATCACATTATAGCTTATGGTCAGGTCACTACATAAACAGCTCTGTCTAAGAAATTCATTAACTGAGGGCAATAGCCATCTGAACAGGGGGAGATGAAAAAGCCATGTCTCCCGGCTGCACTTTAGCTTTCATCACACTAGGCTTCACAGCTAAATCCAATCCTGTAGTCTCCGCAATTAGAGGTAGCACATCTGTATTAAGAATCTTAGTTAACTGAGCCATAGCTACCCTGAGAACGCTTCTTGATTTAACTAATAAATCATGATGTTTCGCTTGATCAAACGTGGTCCCATTTTTAGTAAACCTTGTTGACTTACCAATTAAGCTAACTAAAGTATCCATAAAATTGTAAGCTGATCTAAAAGTAGAACTAAAATCACCAAGCATTGAGCTATAGCCATGTAATAATTCAAGCGTATCTGTTCTAGTTGCTGGGGATAAACCAGCTTTATTTCTCCAACTTAGATCAGTAAGCCTGTCTCCAATTGTATTAGATACAACGTGCAGCCCATCCATCATCTTCAATCTGCGATGATGCATCGTATCTCTAACTGCCCTTGCATCAAAAGAGCCTCCTGCTATTGCAGAGCTTGGCACAAATCCGGGGAATCTAATAGTCATAAGCAAGCATCTTAAAACAGCTAAAGCGCCTTTACTTATTCCCTAATGCATTTTTAATATATTATGATATATTTATTGTTCATAATATCTTTATACACACGCAAGGTTATAATAGAGTTGTCTGAAAGGTTCAAGAAATCACTGGACAACTCTATGATGGCAAAAGGCATACTACTACTACAAATGGGCGGACCTGCTTCAACATACGGAGTTGAAAAATTCCTCAATAATTTGTTTAACGATCCTTATATCATTCAACTACCTAGCTTTATCAAGCCTTTTCAAAAAAACCTCGCTGCATATATAGCTAGAGAAAGATCGCCTAATGTAGCTAAGAACTATGACATGATTGGTGGCAAATCACCGATACTTTTTGAGACTCAATGTCAAGCCAAGGCTCTTGAAAAAAGACTCGGCGGCAAATACCAATGCTATATTGCCATGCGTTATTCTTCTCCCTTCCTCAAAGAAACTTTGCCACAAATCGAAGCCGATGGAATTGATGAGCTTACTGTCATTCCACTCTACCCACATTATTCAACAGCCACTTCCGGCTCAAGTATCATCGAATGCTTAGAGATGTTCTCAGAGACTGGCTTTGACCAAAGAGCCAAAATAAACTATATAGAATCTTGGCACGACAATCCATTTTTTATTGAGCTGTTAACAAGGCGACTAGAAGATGCCATTGGTGATCTTAAAGAAGCTCATATTCTTTTTTCTGCTCATGGTTTGCCAGTTAAATACATCAGCAATGGCGACCCTTACCAAAAACAAATCCAAGATAGTGTTGCTTTGATTTGTCAAAGACTGGCTGACTCGCTCAATCTCAAGATTTATCCAGATAAATTAGTCTCTGATCACTTGACTCTGAATTATTCAATTAGTTATCAAAGCCGAGTAGGACCTGTTCAATGGCTAGAACCCAATACCGAAGACAAGATCAAAGAACTAGGTGATAACGGCGTCAAAACGCTCATCATACTACCTGTGAGTTTTGTTGGTGATCACATCGAAACCCTGCATGAGCTTGGTATTGAATATAAAGAAGTCGCTGCCCAAAGTGGTATCATTGACTACCGGATCACTAGATTACCCAAAGCTAATCCCTTATTGATTGAGGCATTGGCAAGTGTCATTGCAAAAAGTGAAACGACGAAGCAATCCAGACATGAAAGCACTAATATACCAACCCAATTCTCCTCAAACCTCATTCCTTGAGCTAAGTGAAGTAGAAAAACCTCTACTTAAAGACAATAACGCTATTGTCAAAGTCACGGGTGTTGGTGTTTGTGGTTCTGATTTGCTTAAACTCAACCGCGCACTTATCAAACCCGGTACTATACTCGGTCACGAGATGGTAGGAATTATTGATGAGATTTCTGAAACTATGTCTCTGCAATATGGTTTTAAAAAAGGCGATAGGATCCTGAGTTCTCATCATGTACCTTGCCTAGAGTGTGATTACTGTCTGCGCGGCAAAGAGAGTCTTTGTACTAAATTCAAATCAACTAATTTTAATCCTGGTGCTTTTTGCGAGTACCTTGAACTTAGTGAAGATCATCTGAAGCATACTGTGCAAAAGATTCCTGAGGGGATGACAGATGAGGTGGCAAGTTTTACTGAGCCGGTGGCGTGTTGTATCAAGGCGGTCCGTCATTGCGAGCGCAGTGAAGCAATCCAGACAAAGGTCTTAGTTATAGGGCTTGGATCCATCGGGCTTATTATGGGACAAGTGATTCGACATAATTTTCCAAATTCACAAATTACAGGACTAGACTTACAAGAAACTAGACTCAAGCTTGCCTTGGAATTAGGTTTTGACCAGAGTCTCTCTGCATTACAAACCGATAACATCTTTGACATCATCTTTCTTTGTGCTGGCGCCAACACCACAGTCGAGCTAGCTAGCAAACATGCAGCTAATGGGGCAACGATAGTAGTTTTCTCTTCAACACCAGCAGAGACTAGTTTTGCAAACAACGATATTTATTACAAAGAACTAACTGTCAGAGCTAGCTACTCACCCAATCTTGATAATCTCAAAGAAGCTCTTAATTTACTAGCTAAGGGTGTTATTAAAGTAGATAATTTAATTACAAACAAATCTAAATTAAGTGAACTTGGAACAAAAATCCAAAATTGTAAAAGTGAACAAGGGATTAAAACTTACTTAAAACCCTAATGCTCTATAGAGCTCAAAGACCTTATACTGAACCGTGCTAACATTAATTGCCATGGCACAACTAACAAAACAAAAACACCCTTACCTCATGATCCCTGGACCTACTCCAGTCCCTCAAGAGATTTTAAGCGCGCTCGCAGAGCACCCACTGGGACACCGCTCGAAAGAATTTTCTGCGATCTTTATGTCAGCAACTGAAAAGCTTCAGTGGTTAGGACAAACCAACAACGATGTCTTTATTTACACAGCATCTGGTACTGGTGCGATGGAAGGAGCAATTTCTAATACCATCAACCCTGGTGACAAAGTGCTCTGTCTTGCCATTGGTGTTTTCGGTCAGCGTTTTGCTGATATCGCCAAGATCTATGGCGCTGACGTTACAGTACTCAAAGCAGAATCTGGCAAGTGTATTAGTCCTCAAGAATTAAAAGAAGCGCTCACTAAAGACAAATACAAAGTAGTTACGCTAACTCACTCAGAGACCAGTACTGGAACGGCAAACGATATCAAAGCACTAGTGCCGCTTATCAAAGAGCATGGCGCACTCAGCATCGTTGACGTGGTTACTTCACTTGGCTGCATGGATGTACGCATGGATGAGTGGGGCATAGACGTGATGCTTAGTGGTTCACAGAAGGGTTTTATGATTCCTCCGGGACTTAGCTTTATTTATGTTTCAGAAAATGCTTACAAAGCTAAAGCAAGTTGTACTAGTCCAAGTTATTATTTCTGCTGGACTCAAGCCAAAAAAGCACTTGCTGACAGCACTACACCGTGGACTCCCAATGTCTCTCACATAGTGGCTTTGGAACTTGCGCTGCAGATGATGGTTGAAGAAGGATTACAGAATATCCTCGATCGTCACACTAGAGTGCGAGACAAACTACGCAACGGTCTTAGAGACCTTGGTCTTAAATTACTTACTGAAGATAGTTCAGCTTCTGCCGCGATTACAGCAATCTATCCGCCAGAAGGAGTTGCAGTGCCAGATATCCGCAAAGCCTTCCAGCAAGATCACAATATAGTAGTTGCCAACGGCCAAAAAGAACTCAAGGACAAGATCTTCCGTATGGGTCATCTTGGATTTGTAAGTGATGAAAATATAGATATGGGGCTCAATGCGCTGAGAGATGTTCTCAATAAGCTAAAATTGGTCATTTAATAAAATATCGGGCATAAAAAGTAGCAACCGCAACGAATGTTGCGTTTGCTTTAAGGATAATTCCGACTTTTGCAATAAGTCTAATGGAAGCTTCACTTGACTTAAAGGAGCTTCTGTTGATATTCTTATCTCAAGCAAGGCGTATGAATAAAATATTACCAGCATTAACATTGGCAGCAGCTAGCTTATTACCATCAGGCGGTCAAGATCTTGAGGCAGCAGAGCCTGCAGCAAAACCAAATTCTATTTATTCTGAGACTGAACAAACCACTCCAGTTGTTCCATACCAAAGACCAGCAGCAGAGTCACGTAAGCAGGTAAAAAGATTAGCACACAAAATTACTTCAGACTCAACTCAACAAAAAAAACACTGGATCTTCCAACCAAGTTATGCGCCACCAGGAGCTAATGGAATTCCAGGATTGCAAAATCTTGAGCCAGATGGCTATCCTAAAAGTCGATCCAGAGTGGAACCTGCAACAAGAGGCAACTGGATTCTTGCACCCAACGGCAGAGTCTACCGTCCAGGTGAAACAATCTACCCTCGATCTTATAATAAAAGGAACTATTGGCATAGCAGATCACTACCAGGAAGCGACCCTCGCTTTGACCCAAGCATAAACAGAAGATATTCTTTTTGGAACTAAGTCCTCAAACCCGCCAAAATCTCTTTCGCTTCAGTCGCTAAAAACTGTTCGGCTAATTCTTGACCAAGCCGTTCTGGCTGAGTCACTGAGCCGCTATGTTCTAAACGAATAATTTGAGAACCATCAAGACTAGCAACAATGCCAACAATTTCAATTAATGCATTCTCGCCAAAGCCACGCAAAGTCGAGTAAACACCAATCGGCACCTGGCAACCGCCCTCAAGCCTACGCAAAAATGCTCTCTCTGCTTTAACTATCGCTTCATCAACTGGAGAGTTGAGACTTTTGCGCAAAAACTCAGTCAAGTCATCACGACCAGACTTGATTTCTATAGCAAGAGCACCTTGTCCAACAGCTGGTAAAATCTCTAATGGATTCAAGTACTCACCAATCGAGTCTTGCATACCAAGACGATTGAGTCCTGCTGCCGCAAGTACAATACCATCAAAACCATTGGCTGGATTATTGAGTTTTTTAAAACGAGTTTGCAAGTTGCCACGAATATCAACGAAATTGATTTGCGGATATTTATTTTGGAGCTGAGCGATTCTTCTTAAACTAGAAGTGCCGATTGTTTTGGCTTGTTTGAGCGATACAACCCCGCTATAACCAGAAAAACAAACGACATCCCGAATATCTTCCCTAGTGCTAGTTACACAAATCTCTAGTCCCTTAGGCAATTGTGTTGGCAGATCCTTCATTGAATGGACCGCAAGATCAATAGTACCCAGTAATAATTCATTTTCAAGTTCTTTGGTAAATAATGCTTTATCGCCAATTTTGGACAGTGCTATATCAAGAATCTTGTCACCCTGAGTTTTGATTTCAATAATCTCAATTGCAAGATCAGGATATTGTAAAAGCAGGATGTCTCTAACCCAACGAGTCTGCACCAAGGCAAGCTTGCTATCTCTGGTTCCAATTCTTAGTTGCGAAAATACCAGACCACTTACTCCTTGTTAAAGCACTACTGTACCAAAGTCCCTACATCAAGCCCAGTAACGATATCTCTTACAGCTCCAGGGCGAGCAAAATCAAAAACAGATATAGGGATATGCTTATCACGACAAAGTGCAATAGCAGATGTATCCAAGACCTTCAGGTTGCGAGTAATTAAATCTTGATGCGTTAGAGTATTGATCTTCTTGGCATTGGGATTCTCTCTTGGATCAGAATCATATATACCATCAACACCATTCTTGGCTGTCATCATCAAATCACAATCCATCTCAGAAGCTCTTAAAGCTGCCGCAGTATCTGTTGTAAAGAAAGGGTTGCCAATACCACCACCAAAAATCACCACTCTTCCTTTGGAAAGATGTCGTTGTGCTCTTCTACGAATATATGGTTCAGCAATAGAATTCATCGTAATTGCCGTTTGTACTCGAGTTGCGACTCCGCGTTTTTCAAGTACACCCTGTAGCACCAAAGCATTCATGATAGTTGCAAGCATCCCAACATAGTCAGCTGCCGCTCTATCCATTCCTAGCTCGGTAGATTTTTGTAAACCTCTAAAAATATTGCCACCACCGACAACAACACAAACCTGAACTCCAAGTGTAGTCACCATAGCTACCTCTTCAGCAATGCGATCAACAATCTCTGTAGAAATTCCAAGTGTTCCATCCCCGCACAAAGCTTCTCCGCTTAATTTAAGTAGTATACGTTTGTATTTGACATTCATCGTTGAATTCTATTATAGCAACTGGGCTTCTTTGAAGTGATATATGCTACTCACAAAGTGAGTATTTTATTCCGAATCTAGTGAAAACTCGAGAGCTTGCTCTCGGAGGATTGACCGGCAAAACTTTATACTTGACTCAAATACCCTTCAAGTTTCTCAAATTTGGTCGGCTCACGCAATTTTTTCATTGCTTTAAATTCAATCTGACGAACACGTTCGCGAGTGATATTAAAAATACGCCCAACTTGTTCAAGAGTGCGAGCTTGTCCATCCTCAAGACCATATCTGAGCTTGAGCACTTCTGCTTCTCGAGGAAGCAAATCAACTAACAACTCTTTGATATGCGTTTTGAGCATTCTATCAGTACTAGTAGTATCTGGACGAGATCCATTGTCATCAGCGATAAAATCAGATAAAGTACTATCTTCCTCTTTACCAAGTGGTGTTTCTAATGAAACAGGTGTCTTGTTAGCATTCATGATCTCTTTGAGTTTTTTCTGAGTAACTCCAAGAGCCAAACCTAATTCTTGATCACTCGGCTTACGCCCAAGCTCTAATGATAATTGTCTAGATACACGTTTGTAACGATTAATAGTCTCAACCATGTGCACAGGCACCCTAATTGTACGACTCTTATCGGCAAGTGATCTTGTGATACCTTGTCTAATCCACCAAGTTGCATAAGTAGAGAACTTATAACCCTTTTCGTGGTCAAATTTTTCAGCTGCTCGAATCAAACCAAGATTGCCTTCCTGGATCAAATCCAAAAATGATAAACCACGATTGAGGTATTTCTTAGCGATACTAACTACCAAACGTAAGTTAGCTTGTACTAATTGACGCTTAGCTTCATCACCAAGGCTTCCACCCTTTTCAATTTCTCGAGCTAGTTTAATTTCTTGCTCTGCTGTCAAGAGCGAAATACGCCCTATCTCTTTCAAATAAAGCTTGATAGAGTCTTCAGCACCATCAGATCTAACACTGTAAACCTTCTCTACTTCTCTCTCTTCTAACTTATCAGCATCGTCTTGCGTATGCTTTCTAATTAATTCTTCGCCAATAAAAGTACCTTTAGCCATTGCTTAGCACCTTTCCTTTTTTTTCTTAAATTGTATTAACTTTGCGACCAATGTTTTACTGTCCTTCGTAAAACTCTCAACTTCCCAACTATAGAAGATTAGACTGGAATAATTCTCTTAATTTTTTTTAAGATAGGCCAGGGCCGTAAAGTTTTTGACTTGTTACAAAGACTCTCATTCTTGCAAACTTGTTCCCTGAGTGGTTTTTATTTTTGCAAGAAGAATTCTTACTCCAAAAGCTATTTTTTGAATTGTTAAACTATGAACGAGAATTAATTTACAAAACACAAATCTATGTTTTTGAATTAATTCTCGTCATCTAGTTTGCTATAGGAGCGTGTAACCCAGCCCATATTGATTAACTGAGATCTTTATATTTAGTAATTTGGGCTGGATGACAAGCTCCTAGATAAATTAGTCAACTCATCAGCAACTCCCAAGGAACAAAGTCTTGATAAACCTACTTGAAGCTCTATTTTTAAGTACCAACCGTCCATGAATTCATGTACTCGACCATACCTGGAGTCAATTTATCAATTGAAATCCCCATTGCTGCTAATTTCAAACTAGCAATCTCTTGGTCGATTTCTGGCGGAAGTACTTGTAAAGTATTTTCTAACTTGCCTTTGTTTTTCACTAAATGCTCAACAGCTAAAGCTTGATTTGCAAAACTCATATCCATTACTGCCGCCGGATGACCTTCAGCTGCAGCTAAATTAATCAATCTTCCTTCACCAAGCACGATTACTGAGCCTTGAACCTTAGTTTTCTTAGGATCACGTACAAATTCTTCGGCAAAAGGTCGAACTGAAGCTCTATTAGAACTCATCTCAGCAAGCGCTTTTAAATTAAGCTCAAGATCAAAGTGACCAGAATTACAAACCATCGCACCATCTTTCATCACTTCAAAATGTTCTTTGTCAATTACATGCCTATTGCCAGTAACAGTAATGAAAATATCACCAATCTTGGCTGCTTCATTCATAGGTAATACTTTAAAACCATCAAGTCTTGCTTCAAGAGCTCTAATAGGATTGATTTCAGTAATATAAACATCAGATCCAAGACCAGAAGCACGCATCGCAGCACCTCTACCACACCAACCGTAACCAACAACTACTACGTTTTTACCAGCAAGCAAAACATTAGTGGCGCGAATGATTCCGTCAAGCGTGGATTGACCTGTACCATAACGATTATCAAAAAGATGTTTGGTCTGAGAATCATTTACTGCAATTGCAGGAAAAGTCAAAACACCATCTCTTTCCATCGCTCTAAGTCTGACG